>NZ_JBEXLR010000019.1:0-83039 GCF_040610095.1 Micromonospora sp. NPDC004540 | reverse complement strand
GGCGGACAACGAGATCACCATGTCCTCGACCCCGGTCAACCGGCGCTGCCGCTTCTTGACGATCTGCGGCTCGAAGCTGCCGTCACGGTCACGCGGCACGGTGATCTCGACCGGACCGACCTCAGTCAGGACCGTCTTGCCGCGGGCGCCGTTGCGCGAGTTGCCGCCGTTGTTGCCCGCTGGATCGCCCTTGTCATAACCGAGGTGGTCGGTGATCTCACCGTCCAGGGCGGCCTCGATCACCCGCTTCGTGAGCTGCTGCAGGAGACCGCCGTCGCCGGTCAGCTGCAGGCCCGCTGCGCGGGCCTGCTCGACCAGGCGGCCGACCAACTCCGCGTCCACACCGTCCGCCGGCTTGCCCACCGGGTTGTTCTTCTTCGCCACCGCGGAAGTATCCACGGCCATCGTCGTTTCCGTCATCAGGTGCCGCTCCTTGATCAGGAGTTACACCGTTCTTCTTACAGACCCACCCTGCCCTCTTTCTGGGCCAGCTGGAGTCGACCGGCGCTCGGCATGGACCTCACTTTGCCAAGCAGCCGAGTTGGCCACGGTTGAACGCCTCAACCGAGCGGAGCAGGGGTGCGGCACCTCCTACCGCTGATCGAGGTTCAGACCGCGACTTCGGCGCTGAGGACGATGGTGCGTTCCTCGGGGAGGTGGAGGAACTCGGCGTGGCTGGCGGCGTTGTGGGCGAGGGCGATGAACAGGCGCTTGCGCCAGACGGCCATTCCGGGCTGGCGGGTGCAACGCAGGGTGATCCTTGAGACGAAGTAGGAGACCTCGTCGTGGGCGATACCTTCGGCGCGGGGGTGGGTGGCGGCGTGGCGCAGGACCTCGGGGAAGTCGGTGGGGTCTTGGAAGCCGAAGACGGCGGTGATGTGGATGATGCCGTCGTTCGGGTCGCCGAGATCGTCGATGGTCAGGCGTTGGTCCCATGGAATGTGTGGGACGTTGGCGGTGCGACCGGTGATGATCACAATCCGCTCGTGCCGAACGTGGTTGTGAGCCACGTTCGCGCGCAGTGCCAGAGGGGTGGTCTCCTTGTTGGGGTGGGGGAACACCGCGGTGCCCGGCGCCCAGGGGATGTTCGTGGCGTGCAGGGTGTCGATGAAGTCGCGGAGCGGTCCTTCGCGTTCGGTCCGCCGGGCGGTGACCAGTTCGGCTCCGCGTCGCCACGTCAGTAGGGTGGTGAACAGGATGATCGCGATGAGCAGCGTCAGCCAGCCGCCGTGGGTGACTTTGGCGAGGTTCGCGGTGAAGAAGGTCAGCTCGATGCTGCCGAAGACGACCCCGAACAGCACCAGCTGCCAGGTGGTCCAGTGCCACCGCGCTCGCGCGACGACCAGGAACAGGGTGGTGGTGATCAGGAAGGTGCCGGTGACTGCCACTCCGTAGGCGGCGGCAAGGTTCGTGGATGAGCCGAACGCGAACACCACCACCAGTACTGCCACGAAAAGGCCCCAGTTCACCCCGGGCAGGTAGATCTGTCCGTACTCGCGGCGGGAGGTCTGCCGGATGCGCAGGTGCGGCAGGAAGCCCAGCCGCATGGCCTCCCGTGACACCGAGAACGCCCCGGAGATCACCGACTGGGACGCGATCACCGTGGCGACGGTGGCCAGGACGACCATCGGCAGCCGCGCCCAGTCTGGCAGGAGCAGGAAGAACGGATCAGACCGGCTGTCCGGTGTTCGTAGGATCAACGCGCCTTGCCCGAGATAGTTGAGGGTCAACGCGGGAAACACGATCGCGAACCAGGCCCGGCGGATCGGGGCGCGGCCGAAGTGCCCCATGTCGGCGTAGAGCGCTTCGGCACCGGTGATCGCCAGCACCACGGCACCCATCGCGATGAACGCGATGAGCGGGTGGTCCACGACGAACAGGGCCGCATACGTCGGTGACAACCCGGCCAGAACACCCGGGTGCCGCACCACCTCGGCCGCGCCGGCGACGGCCAGGCAGGCGAACCAGAGCAGCATGATCGGCCCGAACACGGCCCCGACCCGTCCGGTGCCCCAGCGCTGGATCGCGAACAGCAGGGCGAGGATCACCGCGGACACCGGCAGCACCACCACCGCCCACCGCGGGGAGATGACCTCCAGCCCTTCCACTGCCGACAACACCGAGATCGCCGGGGTGATCACACTGTCGCCGTAGAAGAGGGCTGCGCCGAGTGCCCCGAGCGCCAGCACGCTGGCGGCGCGCTTTTCGCTGGCCTTGAGCAGTGCCCGTCGGGCGAGGGCGGCCAGGGCCATCACTCCGCCCTCGCCCTCGTTGTCGGCCCGCAGGATGAAGATGACGTACTTGACCGACACGATCAGGATGATCGACCAGAAGACCCACGAGATGACGCCGAATACGTCGGGCTCGTCCGGTGTCAGGCTGCGGTCGATGGTGAAGACTGTCTTCAGCGCGTACAGCGGGCTCGTGCCGATGTCGCCGTACACCACCCCCAGGGCGCCCAGCAGCAAGCCCAGCCCCGCTGACTTGGGACCCGCCAGCGACGCCCGGGACGCCGTCCCACCATCCTCCGCAGGCGCTTCGCCGCCTACCCCGGGCTGCTCGTTGTCTGCACGCTCTGTCACCCCATAGGCATACCAACGGGTACGCCGCGCGTGTCCCGGACTGGGAAGTTTGGTCAACCCCGCCTTGGCGGGCACGGCGGAGGGGCTGGCGCTTGCTCAGACAACGCCCGTCCTCTATGTGCCCAGGAGTCGACCCATGACCGTAGGCGGCCGCGAAAGGATGATCGCGGGGCGTCAGCGCAGGGCAACCTCGCCCGCGTGGACGGCACGCATGGCGCGCTCGACAGTCTCCTGATTTTCGCCGACCGGCGCCACGTAGTCGATGACGTCACGCGCGGCGGGCTCCCCGAGCATTCGGATGATCACCCACGTGGCGAGATACTGGGACGCCAGGCAGCCGCCCGCTGTGGCGATGTTCCCCTCGGCGTGGAACGGCGCGTCCAGCACGGTGACGTCGCAGGCTTCGACAAACGGCCGGCTCTTCATGTCCGTGCAGGCCGGCATGTCATCCAGCAGCCCGAGCCGGGCGAGCACCAGCGCGCCGGAGCACTGCGCACCGATCAGCTGTCGTGACGGGTCGAGCGGCAACTTGGAGAGCATCCGATCGTCGGCGACCACTTCGCGCGCCTTCACTCCGCTGCCGATCAGCACGACGTCGGCTCGGGTCACGAACTCGATCGGGCGCTGACCGGTCACCTCGACGCCGTTCATCGACGTGACCACCGGCGTCGGCGTCGTGATGAAGGCTTCCAAGCCGTCCTTCCGGCACCGGTTGATCAGCGCGGAGGCGATGAAGCTGTCGAGCTCGTTGAACCCGTCGAAGGTGACCACGGCTACCTGCATCACAACTCCCCTGACTACGGCATCAGGTCCCCACTCTCCCCGGCGCGCCGCTCAGGGCCGAGAGCCAATCAGCGCCTCGCGGCATGCCTACCGGCGCTTCGCGTCAGGGCTTTTGACAGCTGGGAGGCAAAGTAAGCGGTTTACCCGTTAGAGGGTAGTCTGGCGATAGTGAGACGACCTGGGAGCTTTGTGTGGATTCGTACCCTGCGGTGGAGGCCCACGGCTTGATCGGTGATCTGCAGACGGCGGCGCTGGTGGCGATGGATGGGACGCTGGACTGGTTCTGTGCCCCTCGCTTCGACTCGCCGAGCCTGTTCGGTGGGCTGCTCGATCGGCGAAAGGGCGGGCACTGCACGGTGTCGCCGGAGGGCGTCGAGTACGTGAGCAAGCAGTTGTACCTGCCCGGCACGCCGATCCTGATCACCAGGTTTCTGAGCACGGACGGCGTCGGTGAGCTCGTGGATTTCATGCCGGTCGCGGGGGATCAGGCCACTGACCGCCACCGCCTGGTGCGGATGCTGCGGATGGTCCGAGGCACGATGCGATTTCGGCTCGGCTGCGAACCGCGCTTCAACTACGGACGGGATCCGCACGAGCTCGACGTGTACCCCGAGGGGCAGGTGTTTCGAAGCCGCGGGCTCTCCCTCTCCGTGAGCCTGATTCGCTACTTCGAAACCGGGTCCGGCGCGGAGGAGTTGCGGCGTAGCGATGAGGGCGGCGTGTGGGCGATGGCTACGCTGCGCGAGGGTGAGGCAGGGGCGGTGGTTCTGGAAACAGGAGTGTCGCTTGACCGGCCGCGCTCCTACACCCCAGGTGAGGTGCAGGAGCTGCTGGAGCAGACTCGCGACTTCTGGCGGCGTTGGCTGGGCCGTTCCCGCTACCGGGGCCGTTGGCGGGAGATGGTCGAGCGGTCGGCGATGACGCTCAAGCTCATGACGTACGCGCCGACCGGCGCGCTCATCGCCGCCCCCACCGCCGGGCTGCCCGAGCAGATCGGGGGCCAGCGCAACTGGGACTACCGCTACACCTGGATCCGCGATGCGTCGATCTCCGTGCACACCCTGCTCACGCTGGGCTTCACCGATGAAGCGTGGCGGTACATGCACTGGGTGGACGACCGGGTCCGGGAGGCCAGGGACCGGGAGGTGCCGCTGCAGATCATGTATCGCGTGGACGGCTCACCCGATCTCTCCGAGGAGGTGCTCGACCACTTCGAGGGTTACCGCGGATCAGCGCCCGTGCGGGTCGGCAACGGCGCCGCGAACCAGCTGCAGCTCGACATCTACGGCGAGGTGCTCGCCGGCCTCCACGAGGCCGACTGCCATGGTCTGCAGACCTCTCACCGGTTGTGGCTGGACACCGTGCGACTGGTGGACTGGGTCTGCGAGCACTGGGACCAGCCCGAAGACGGGATCTGGGAAACCCGCGGCGGCCGCCAGGACTTCACCTACGGGCGGCTGATGTCCTGGGTCGCCCTCGACCGGGCTGTCCGCCTCGCGCAGCGGCGCGGCCGACCGGCCGACACCCCGCGGTGGGTGCGTACCCGAGACCAGATCTACCACCAGATCATGGCCCGTGGCTTCCACCCCGGACGCGGTGCCTTCGTGCAGCACTACGACACCGACGTCCTGGATGCGTCGCTGCTCGCCATGCCCACCGTCGGATTCATCGCGCCCACGGACCCGATGTGGCAGTCCACGCTGCGGGCGATGGACGCAGAGCTCGTGTCCGACAGCCTGGTCTACCGGTACGACCCGGCCGCCTCACCCGACGGCCTCCCCGGCCAGGAGAGCACCTTCACCATGTGCACCTTCTGGTACGTCCGGGCCCTCGCCGAGTCCGGCCGGCTCGACGACGCCACGCTGACCCTGGAGAAGATGCTCACCTACAGCAATCCACTCGGGCTCTACTCGGAGGAGATCGCACCCAGCGGTGCGCAGACCGGCAACTTCCCGCAGGCGTTCAGCCACCTCGCGTTGATCGGCACGGCCGTGAACCTCGACCGCCTCCTCGGCGACCGTGTCTGAGGTGCAACGGCACTCGGTCGACAAAATCAGGTGAGCAGGGGCCCTACGAGAATGCCTGAACAGGGCCGCGGGGCCCGCTTGGGATCCGGCGAAGCGCCACGGCCGGGCGGAGCCAGTCCGTACGATCGACAGCGACCATCGGGCGTCGATCCGTCCCCCGCCCCGGCGCTGGCCACCCCGCGGATCCCACCGCCGCTGTCTGCGGTCCCGGTCGCGACGGAGAGGAGCAGGCGGGTGAACGCCTCGTTCGAGACGCTGCGTACGGAGCTGACCGACGGCGTCCTGACGGCGACGCTGGACGCGCCCCCGATCAACATGATCGGTCCGGAGTTGGTGCGGGACCTGGTGACCCTGCTCGGCCGGCTGACCAGGACCACCGAGGTGCGGGTAGTCGTCTTCGACAGCGCCGACCCGGACTTCTTCATTTCGCACGTCGATCTGACCAAGGTCGCCGAGTACTCGGCCGAGGCGGCCAAGGCGGGCGGGGGTCCGCAGGACGCCTTTCTCGGCCTGGTGCTGCGCAAGCTGAGCGAGGTGCCGGTCGTCACGATCGCGAAGCTGCGCGGACGGGCTCGGGGCGCGGGGAGCGAGTTCGTGCTCGCCTGCGACATGTGTTTCGCGGCGCGGGAGAACGCGCTGCTCGGCCAACCCGAGTGCGGCTTCGGCGTGGCACCCGGGGCTGGTGGCGTTCAACACCTGGCGCGTCTGCTCGGCCGAGGACGGGCCATGGAGATGATCCTCGGCGCGCAGGACGCGGACGCTGACCTCGCGGAGCGGTATGGGTGGATCAACCGGGCGCTGCCGGACGCCGAGCTCGATGAGTTCGTGGCCACGCTGGCCCGGCGGATCGCGTCCTTTCCCTCGGCGGCGATCCGATCCACGAAGCGGGCGCTCAACGAGCTGACGCTGCCGCCGGTCGACGCCGTACGCGCCGACGGCCGCCGGTTCCAGGAGTTGGTCGCGGCCCCCGAGGTTCAGGACCGGTCGAAGGCGTTGTTCGGCCAGGGCTTTCAGACCCGGGGCCCCCTGGAGCTTGATCTCGGCGCACGGATCGCCGATCTGCCGGCCGCCGGGTGACCTGTCTGCTCCAACCCGGGGGCGGGCGAGTGGTGGACGGTGAGTGCCGGGGTCAGTAGCGGCTGAGGCTTTCCAGCGGGCACATCACGATGCGCGGCTGGGCTGCGGGGTCGAGCCACCGGAGCACGCTGACCAGGTCGGTGTGCGACAGGCTGACGCAGCCGGCGGTGGGACCGGACGGAGTCCTGCTGAACTCGTGCAGGAAGATTCCGCTGCCCGCGTTCGGCACCGGCTTCGCCACGTTCGGCGGCATGTTGTAGGTGATCACGGCGAAGTGTGTGTAGGCGGGCGTCTCCTTCCACAGCGCCTCGCTGAGGCCGCCTGGATTGGTGGGCGTGTGCTGGAAGGTGTTGTAGGCAGACGAGTTCGGGTTCTCGTTCCACCAGTCGTTCAGGACGAGCCGGTGGTAGGGGTACCGGACGCCCGGGTTCGCCGCGATGCCGTACATCGTCGGGCCGATGGAGTAGACCCCCGTCGGCGTGGTCGGAACGCCCTCGACGTGGTTGTCGCTGAAGAACTGGGATCCGATCCTCGCGGGCAGCGCCGTGGAGACCGGGGTCCAGCGGCCGTCGATCTTTGTGAAGGTCTCCAGGGTGGCGTAGCTGGTGCGGTAGCTGGCCGCGGTCACGACGATCACCTGCCGGGTTGTCGTCGGCAGGGTCGTGAGGTTGCTGGCCTTGTTGCTCGGTGAGTAGTAGCGCGGCCGGGGCCTGTCGGTGGTGGCGTCGGTGGTGGTCGATGCGGCGGCGGGGGTCGCGCCGGTGGCGATGACGGGAGCCGCGACGCCGGCCGCCGCGCCGAGGATCAGAGATCTCCGCTTCATCCGGCACATCCTCGCACTTCGATCGTCCCACGGTTGTCCTTCGGGAGGTCGATTGCGGCGCCGGTGCGGCCACGGCGCCGTACGAGGCCATCGGGGCATGCCGTCGATGGTGAGCTGCGGCCGGGCCGGCGGACGTAGGGTGTAAATCAGGCGAAAGGGTGCGGTGGGTTCGGAGGGCGTCGATGGCAAGGGATGGAGGCGCCGATGCGGCGGCCCCGGCCCCACGGGATCCCGGCCGCCCGGCGTTCCTGGAACTCTTCTTCGACCTGGCCTACGTCGTTGCGATGATCTCCCTGGTCAAGACGCTCGGCGCCGACGTGAGCTGGACCGGCGCCGGGGAGACGCTGGTCCTGCTGCTCGCGTTCACCCTGGTCTGGGCGCTGGCCACCTGGTCCGCCGACACCCTGGACCTGGCGCGGCCCGCGGTCCAGGTCCACATCGTCGGCGTGGCGGCCGCCAGCCTGCTGCTCGCGGCCGCAGCGCCCGACGCGTACGACGGGCGAGGCGTGCTCTTCGCGGTCACCTACCTCGCCATCCACCTCGGGTCGAGCATCTACTACCTGCTGCTCCGGCCGAGTGCGATCGAGCCGCGCCGCAGCGGGCGGGTCTTGTTCTGGTACACCATCGCCGCCGTCGGCTGGATCGGCGGCGCGCTGGCCACCGGCCCCACCCGCCTCCTGCTCTGGGCGGCGACCATTGGCCTGGAGTACGTCGCCGCCTCGCTCGGCTGGCCGCTGCCGAGGCTGGGGCGGTCGCAGCCGCAGGAGTGGCGGCTGGTCGGCGAGCGGGTGGCCGAGCGGTACCGACAGTTCGTCATCATCGCGCTCGGCGCGTCCATCTTCGTGACCGGGACGACCTTCAGCGTGGGCCAGTACACGATGGACCGGGTCTGGGCGCTCCTGGTGGTGTTCACGATCGTGGTGCTGACCTGGCGGATCTACATCTATCGAGCCGGCGAGCTGCTGACCGAGGCCATCGCGCGATCCACGAACCCGACGCTGCTCACGCAGTCCGCCGCGGTCACTCATCTGATCATGGTGGCCGGCATCGGCGGCATGGCGGTCACCAGCCACCTCGTCCTGATGCGTCCCTTCGGGGAGACGCCGGCCTCGTGGGCTGCGGTCATCCTCGGCGGCCCGGCGTTGTTCCTGGTCGGTCGCGGCGTGCTGGACTACACGGTGTTCGGTCGGATCTCCCGGTCCCGGCTGGTCGGGCTGGTGCTGCTGGCCGGGACGGCGCCGGCCACGGACCTGCTGCCGCCGGTCGTGGTCGCGCTGCTGGCCATGAGCGTCCTGGCCCTGATCGCTGCGGCGAACCTCGTGAGCACCCGCGTGCACGCCCGTACGCCGATGCCACCGGCGCTCGGGTGACCCTCACCCGGTCGGCACGGTGACCCGGACCAGCCGCGAGTGTGCGGGCAGCGTCTCCCAGACCAGGACGAGCAGCAGGATCAGATTCGCCACGGCCAGGATGGCCAGCGGCGGAAGCGGCGCCATCGCGGGCCCGATGGCGCACAGCACCACGATCCCCAGCGCCCGGGACCAGAGGACTCGTCCGGTGAGCACGGCGTCGAACAGGCAGCTCCCGAGCAGGAACAGAGCCGGCCCGCCCAGGATGGCGGCGATCCAGGCGGCCGGTGCGACACTGAACGGCCGGTCGATGACCAGCGAGGCGCTGGTCGAGACCACCAGCACCCCGGCCACCATCACCAGGTGGCTGTACGAGGTGGAGGTGCCGGGCCGGACCCGCTCCACCACCGTGACGGCGGGCGGTGCCAGGAGCTGTCGCACCCGATGGAAATAGAGCTGGAAGAGCACGACAGCGCTGGCGAACGCGAGGGCACTCGCGGCCACCCGGCCGGCCTGGAAGCCGCTGTCGGCCAGCCCGATGCCAGCGCTCAGGACCAGCTCGCCGAGCGAGATGATGAAGATTTCCCGATGCCGCTCGGACAGGTGGGTGCCGGTGAAGATCTGGCTGGCGAGTTCGGTGCGACCAAGTTTCGGCGTCGGCCAGCCCACCCGGGCCGAACCCAGGTCGACCGCCACCGCGACCGACCAGAGCAGCAGCCGGGCCGTTCCCTGCACGAACGCCCCGGCCACCCAGGGCACCGCCGTGACGCTCAACCAGAAGAAGACCCGGATGCTCCTGGCCTGGATCGGGCGGTTCACCCGCGTACCGGGGATGAGGACGGCGTCCCGGACGAGATGGATGCCGAAGTACGCCGCGACGAACAGCCAACCGTAGTCAGCGAAGGCGTGCGGCACCGCGATCGCCATCAGCAGGGTGCCGAACATGACCGCCAGGACGGTGGCCTGGATGACCGGCAGCCGCGGGTTGAACAGGTCGGTGAGCCACGCGGTCAGCACCCAGACCCACCAGGCGGCCATCAGCAGGACGGCGGTCCGGGCGGCGCCCCGGACGGTGAGGTCCTCGGCCAACCCCGCCGACAGCCTGGAGAGCATGAAGATGTAGACCAGGTCGAAGAAGAGCTCCAGGAACGTCGGATATTCCGGCTCACCGCGCCGGCGAAGAATCCGGGGTAGCGGGCTGGGCCTCACCGCGTCTGCCTCCTCTGGCACGTCCCCGGGAAGCGGAGGCACTGGAACCAGTTTCTCCCGTCAACCTACAAAACCGCGGGTCGCCGGAGAGCCGAACGGACTGACCACCCGGCGACGGAAACCTCGGCCGGCAGCGGCTACGGAAAGAACCGGCAGCACGTTCAACTCGTACGTCCGCACAGGTCAGCTCATGTCGACGGCGTACGCCTCCTCGCGCACGTCGGCATCCGGATGCCGGCGTAGCCCGATCAGCAGATCCCGCCACGGGGCCTTCCAACCGAAGCCGGCCCCGTGCCGGGCCAGCGCCACCGCGAAGAGCCCGCCCGCGAGGTCGCCACGCCCGGCCAGCCGCGCGACGATGCCGGTGAGGACCGCCGGGTCGGGCCACTCGCGGAGGCCTCGCAGGCGGGTGCCGACGTGTTCGGCGGTGCGGACGGCGAGGACGGGCCGGCCCGCGCACAGTCCGGCGACCTCGTCCAGATTGTCCAGCCGGCCGAGGTCGACCAGCAGCCCGGTGGCCGTGCCGGCGAAGGCGGGATGACCGGCGAGCCACCGCGCCGATTCGACCAGCGCGCTCCGGTCGGCACTGGCCGGCCGGCTCCCGGAGCGGACGACCGCGCCGCGCGCGAGGAGTTCGATGCGGCGTCGGGCGGGGCGGTCCGCCGCCGGGTCGCCCGGATGATCGTCGGCCGCGTCGCGGTCCACGAGCCGGGCCAGCGCGTCGCCGAGTACCGCGTCGCCGCCGGCCCTCAGCAGGTTGGCGACCTCGATGTGCGCGATCGTCTCGCCGAGGTCGGTGAGCCGGTCCACCACCAACTCGGTGATCCCGGTCAGCCACGGCGACCATTCCCCGACCTGGCCGAACGCGGCTCGCCGGACCTCCCGGTCGGCAGCGCGGCAGGCCTCGACGACGAGCGCGCCGTAGCGCGGCCGGTGCCGCTCCGGGATCGTGTACGGGTAAGCGCTCAGGACCGCGCGCCGCTCCTCCCGGCTGCCGTCGACCGCGGTCCGCAGGACGGTCCAGCTCGCCTCGTCCCGCAGGCGCTGCCGGGCGGCGGAGACGATCGCCGCGCGCACGTCGCGGTGCGCGTCCGGGTTCGTGTACGCGTCGAGCAGCGTCGCCATCACCCGCGGCGGCCCGTAGCGTGCCAGCAGCCGGGCCGCCTCCTTCCGACTGGTGATCTTCGTGGGGCCGGTCACCACCTCGCCGAGCAGATCAGCCAGCCGGGACGGCGGGACGTGCCGGGCGGCCCGGCCGGCCGCGTACAGCGCGACCCGCGCCCGGTCGCCGTCCGCGTACCGGAGCAGCACCGGCAGTGCCTCGTCCGGCCGGTCGGTCCAGACCAGCGCGCCCAGCGCCGCCTCGGCGATCGCCACCTCGGGGGCGTCGAGGTGGCGCAGCACCAGGTCGCGTCCCGCGCCGCCGGCGCCGGCGGCGGCCCGGATCGCCGCCGCGCGCTGCCACACCCCCTGCCCGGTGTCGACGACGATCAGCTCCTGCAGGTCCACGAAGCGGGCCTGCTGGCGGGGCAGCCAGCGCTCGGCGTGCACCGCCCAGGCCGGCACCCACCGCGTCCCCGGTTCGACGAACCGGCCGCGCGGGCGGCGGTCCAGCGCCCGGTCGAGCAGGTCGGTGCGGGATGTGCAGATCGTCGCCCACACCTGGTGGATCGTCACGGCCGTCGGATCGGTCCTCAGCACCTCGGCGACTCGGTCCGAGCGCGTACGCGGGTCGTCGAGCCACAGCCCGATCGCCGTCCGGGCCACCGAGGGCAGCGTGTGCCGGCCGATCGCCCGACCCAGCAACTCCTGCAGCTGTGGCAGCCGCCGGGCCCGCTTGCCGAGCGCGTGGGTGAGCGCGAAGAGCGGGCCGTATCGCCCGCGGGCGATGCCGGCCTCTACCCAGCCGCGCAACCGCTCGAAGACCATCGTCTCCTGCCCACGGCGCAGCACCGTGTCGAAGCGGCGCAGCACCGGCACGCTCGCGCCGCTGCTCACCAGGTCGATCGTGAGCAGCGCCCACTCGCGCAACTGCGGCACGGAAACATGGTGTTGCAGGACGTCCACGGCCAGCGTGCTCAGCGCCGCCGTGGTGGCGGCGGAGGCGTCGCGAGCGTCGACCGCGTCGGTGGTCAGCTGAGTGAGCCCGGCCGCCGTGCCCGCGGTGAGCAGCGGTGCCACCTTCGCCAACGCAGTGAGCGCCGCGGCGCGTACCGGATCCTGCTCGTTGCGCAACCGGCCGAGCCGGACGATCACCTCGGCCACCGCGTGCGGGTCGCGGGAGCGGCGGGCGGCCGCCACCAGCAGCGCGTAACCGTGCGCCCGCTCGTCGGCGTCGCCCGAGCGTGACGCCACCTCCAGCGCCGCGGAGGCGTCCGGCCAGGCCAGGTACGCACTCCAGGACCGCACCTCGCTCTCCCGCTCACGGATCCGCGCCAGGCCCAGCACCCGGGTCGCCTCGCGGATCCGGACCGCGGCCGGCAGCACCTCCATGACCTCGGCAGCGGGAAGCAGCACGGCCGTGTCGGCCTCGGCCAGGGCCCGGTCGTACAGCTCGCCGCGTCGACTCGGCGCGACGGCGTCGAGCAGCGCCGCCAGCGCCCGGCTGTGTTCGCGGAACCGGCTGGCGAGCGGCGCCAGTTCGTCGGTGGGCAGCGCCGCGAGGCGGCGCAGGAGGGCCGGCGGCAGCACGGTCCGCTTCAGCCACGCCGCGCGGCCCGGCGTGGTGAGCAGGCGGGCGACACGACTCGCGTCGTGTGCCGCAAGCACTCCGTACGCGCCCAGCGGACCGGGCAGCGACTCCTCGGGCGCGTACCGTTCGAGCAGGTCGAGCGCCTGAGCCGGGTCACACCGCAGCACCGCACCGGCGGCTCCGGCCCAGACCCTGCCCCGCAGCTCGGGCGGGGCCGCGGCCAGCCGCTCGCGGACCCGGTCCAGCAACGGCCCGGCGTGCCGCCGGACCAGCCGCTCAAGGTTGAGCGCGTGCTCCAGGTCGGGCAGCGACGCCCGTACCGTATCGGGGCCGCAGGCCGGCAGCAGCGCGGCGGCCTCCTCGTCGCCGAACCGGGCGCGAACCTCGATGATCAGCGCGTCGGCGACAGCCGGCGCATACCGACGGCGCAGCGCCCGATAGACCCGCCGCCGATCCGTCGCCGGCCGATCGGCGAGGTCACCGACCGGGAGGCCGGCCCGCAGCGCCGCGGTGAGCGCGGCAGCTCTGATCGACGGCTGCGGGTCGCGGGCCGCGGCGGCGAGTCCGTCGGTGTCCCGGGCGACCATCGCGGCGACCAGGGCGAGATGCCGCTCGTAGGAGCCTTGCTGGCGCAGGTCGGCGCAGACCTGGGCACGGTCGGGCGCAGTGCGCGCCCACTCCGCGAGGCGGTTCATCCGCTCGGGGTACGGCAGCGGATCGAGCGACGTCAGCAGGGTACGGGCGGCGGCGAGCACGGCGTTCATTGTGCCCGCGAGCGCACCCGGGGGGAGATCGATTATCGCTCCGCTCGGCAGCTTCGGGCGCGACACGCGTTCGGTATTGACACCCTCACCCAGCGGGAGCAGATTCCGGGGTGGACCGGTCCGTCACGGCCGGGCCCGTCCGCGCGGAAGGACGATCGCCATGCACAGGATCAGGTCCACCGGCAGGGCCCGGCTCGCCTCGGCGGTGGCGCTGCTCGCGCCCTCGCTCGTGCTCGTGGCCGGACCGACGCCGGCGTACGCGGCGGAGACGACCACCCGGATTCTCCGGGTCCCCATGGACCTCTCCGTCCTCCTGCCCTGCGCCAACGGCGGCCTCGGCGAGGTCGTCGACTTCGACGGCACGATCTCCGAGGTCTACCACGTGACCGTCGACGAGACCGGTGGGTTCCACGTGCACGCCGTCGAGACCCAGTCGAACGTGCACGGCATCGGCGCGACGACCGGCGACCGGTATGTCAGCACCCGGGTCAACCTCTTCGTCTACAACCAGGGGTCCGGGTCGCTGCCGATCACCTCCACCCAGCAACTGGTGTTCCGGATCGTGGGGCCCGGCCCGGGCAACGACGCCTCGATCCGGATCACGAACCACACCACCGTCAACGCCGACGGCACCGTCACCGTCGCCTTCGACACGTTCACGGCGGAGTGCGAACCCACCACGCCCTGACCGCCGGACCTACCTGCTCGAGTTCCGCGAACGCCGCGCCCACCTGACGGCGGCCCTTGACAGGGGCGACACGATGCAGGCGTGAGCCTTCCGCCCACACCCGCGCCCTACCCCGGCGCCCGGCCAGCGCCGTCGGGGCGGGGCAACGCGGGGTGGTGGGTCCTCGGCGCCGTCCTGGTCGCCGTGATCGGGGTCGGGGCCGTCGTCGTCTTCTGCGCCGGTCTCTGGACGTACGCGAACCACGACCGGCCTGAGCTGATCGACAATCCGCCGGTCAGCGAGGTGGCGGAGAGCGCGTGCGCCAGGATGCGCGCCACCGTGGCGGCGGAGGCGGCACCTCCCAATGCCCCCGTCGACGCGCGGGTGCGGGCGATCCGCGCGCAGAACGCCGCGGTGACCGTCATGGTGGCGCAGGTGCGCGACCTGGACCGCGACCTGTTGGCGGACGACCGTCCGACAAGTGCGTGGCTCGCCGACTGGGAGACCCTCGTCGAGGCCCGCGAGCGGTACGCCGCCGACCTTGCCGCCGGTGGCCGGCCGCACTTCGTGGTGCCGACCGCCGGCGGCGAGCCGCTCACCGACCGGATGAACTCGGTGGGGCTGACCTGCGAGGTCCCGCCGCAGCTCGTCGACCTCCAGTAGCGCGCCGGCGACGATCAGGCTGATCCGACCACTGTGACCACCGCCCGACGACGGGATCCGACGACTACCATGACGTCATGGCCGAGGCCCTCACCTTGACGTTGACGCTGGAGCAGCGCGGTCCGGCGGGGGCGTTCGTGCTGTCCGACGAGCAGGTGTCCGTTGTGGGGGAGGGGCGCCGGGCGTTCCCGGTGCGGGTCAGTGTCAACGGGGTGACGCTGCCGCTGCGGCTGGCTCGGATGGGTGGCGAGAACCTGATCGGGTTGTCACGCGCGGCCCGGGCCGAGGCGGGGGTGAGCATCGGGTCGTCGTACGAGGTCGGCATCGCCCAGGACACGGAGGAGCGTCGTGTCGAGGTGCCCGACGACCTGGCTGTCGCACTGGCCGACGACGCCCGAGCGCAGGCGGCGTTCGAGGCGCTGGCCCACTCGCATCGCAAGGAGTTCGTCCGCTGGGTCACCGAGGCCAAGCGGGAGGCCACCCGGGCGCAGCGGGTCAGCAAGACCATCGAGATGCTGCGCGCCGGCCAGCACCGCTGACCACGCGAATCGAGCAGCGCGGGGCGGACGGGTTCCGCCGGGTGACGGCCGACGGCGCGATCACACTCAGATCGCCGCACCGGGCCCGGGAAGCAGGTCGACGTCGCCGGCGTGCATCGGCTCTCCGCAGTGCGCACAGCGCAGGTCGACACTGCTGACCTGGCCACACGCGTGGTGGCGGTACAGCACCGGCGGGCCGGCCGCACCGGCAAGCCACCGGTCGCCCCAGCCGACCATCACCATCAGCAGGTCGACGAGCTCGGTGCCCTTCTCGGTCAGGACGTACTCGAACCGGGGTCGCCGGTCGTAGGGCCGGCGCTCGAGTATTCCCTGGTCGACGAGGTGGTTCAGCCGCTCGGTCAGGACCTTGCGCGAGATGCCGAGATCCGCCTGGATCTGCTCGAACCGGGTGAGCCCGACGTACACGTCCCGCAGGACCAGCGGCGACCACGGCTCGCCGATCACGTCGAGCGTGCGCGCGATCGAGCATGCCATCTCGCCGAACTTCGTGCGCTGCATGAACTCAGTCTAGCAATCAGGGTTCCCTGAAGGAACTTCAGCTGCTACGGTCGCGGAGTCTCTTGAAGGAACTGAGGAGGGCGCGGGAATGAGCAAGGTGTTCAGCGCCCTGGCGGTCTCGGTGGACGGATACATCACCGGTCGCGATCCCGGTGCCGGGCGCGGGCTCGGCGACGCGACGATGCTGTTCGACTGGTACTTCGACGGTGACACGCCCAGCCAGGTGTTCGACGGCTTCCGGCTGAGCGAGCCCAGTGCCCGGGTCTTCGACGCCCTCGCGGGTCGCGTCGGCGCCAGCCTGGCCGGCCGCAACACCTACGACGACTCCGGCTGGATCCACGGCGGGGCGCCGCACCCGACCGCGTGCGCCTCCGACTTGTCGAGGTCGTCCCGGCGCCCGGCGTGACCCACCTCCACTACGAGGTGGCCCGATGACCCTCGTCCCCGGAAGGCTGAACAATCCGCTGAAGGAGCACGCACATGCTTGACCCCGACGTGCGCCGCGTACTCGACGGCACCTCGATCGCTCACCTCGCCACCGTCCTCCCGGACGGCTCGCCACATGCCGTTCCCGTGTGGATCGGCACCCTCGGCGACCGGGTCGTCCTCCTCACCGGTCCGGGCTCCCGCAAGGCCCGCAACCTGCGCCGCGACCCTCGACTGGCGCTGTCCATCGCGCCCGTCGACAACCCGTTCGAACCCGTCGTGATCCGGGGACGAATCGTGGAATGGATCGAGGGAGAGGCGGCGTGGGAGGTCATCGACCAGATCTCCACGAAGTACACCGGTGCGCCCTACTCCCGCGAGCAGGAACGCGTCGTGGCCGTGGTCGAGGCCGAACGACAGACCGTGGGAGTCGCTGAGCACCCGGAGGATGCCCGGCTCTCCTGACCGCGGTGGTGGAGCGGGACCGGTCGACCGACCGGCCCCGCCCGGACCAGGTACGCCTAGCGGCGTGGCCGCTGCGGGACGCGCGGCAGGACGTACGGCGGGCCACTGTAGACCAGGTCGGCCTTCATCAGCTGGTACGCCCGCTTGGGCTGGTAGTTCTCGTCGTAGATGGTGGCCAGGCCCTCCGGCGGGTCGGAGAACCAGCCGGGCACCCAGGAGTGCTTGTCGGTGAAGCCCCAGACGGTGAACGACAGGCAGTGCCGCTCGGCCAGGCAGGCCTGCAACAGCACGCTGAAGTTCGCCGCCGAGGCCTGCAACCGGGGGTTGATCTCGTTGGAGTCGCCCGCCTGGACCCCCTCGGTGAGCTGGCTGCGCACGTCGACCTCGGTGAACGCCGTGGCCAGTCCCAGCCCGGCGAACCTCCGCAGCGCCTCGGCGACCTGGAAGGTGTCGTAGTTGCCGTACTGGGTGCCGAGGTGGCCCTGGCTGCCGATGCCGTCGATCGGCACGCGCTGGGCCCGCAGTTCCTTGGCCATGTCGTACACGAACTGGGTCTTGTCGTTCGCCGGGTTCCCGGAGCCGAAGACCTCGATGTTGTAGTCGTTGTAGAACAACAGGGCGTGCGGGTCGGCGGCCCGCGCCCAGCGGAAGGCGTCGGCGATGTAGCCCGGCCCGAGGTGCTGGGCCCAGAACCCCTTGTAGTGCAGGGTCGACGGGTTGTCCCACGGGTCGCTGACCGCCTCGTTGACCACGTCCCACTGCCAGATCCTGCCCTTGAAGTGGGTGACCACGTTGGTGATGTGGTCGCGCAGGATGTCGCGCAGCTCCTCGGTGCTGATGGAGCCGTCGGCCACGCCGCTGGTCAGCCAGCCGGGCAGCTGGTTCTGCCAGACCAGGACGTGTCCGCGGACGCGCTGGTCGTGCTGCTCGGCGAAGGCGACGAGCTCGTCGGCCGGACCCCAGTTGTAGGTGCCCCGGGTCGGCTCCAGGCTCTCCCACTTCATCACGTTCTCGGCGGTGACCGTGGAGAACTCCGCGGCGACCAGCTTGCGGTACTGCGGGTCGGCGGGGTCGTCGAGGGCCGCCATGTCGACGGCCGTGCCGACCGCCAGGCCGTGGCGCAGGGCCAGGTTGCGCAGGCTCTGGTCGGCCGGGTCGTACGAGCGGCCCGCCGTGGCCGGCGCGCTGCTGAGGGTGGCGGCGGTGGCCACGGCGACCGCGCCGGCGGCTATCCATCGTCGCAGTTTCATGGGCTTTCCTCCGGGGCCGAGCCGAAACTTCCGGGTAAGGTTCCGGTAACTGAGCCGGAACAATACGATTGTCGATTCCCCCTCGTCAACCATCGAAGACCCGGCGCCGGCCGGTGAGCGGGGTCCGGGTCAACGGTCGACCAGGCAGGGCAGGGCCTTGACCCCGAACGACGCGGGTCATAACGTGCCCTCAAGCGATCGAAAGTACCGGCATCCGACCGAAAGTCCGTGGGGCTCCGAGCGGGCTGCCGGCCCGGGGAAACTCCCTCGAACACTCGAGGGACGACGAAAGGGCGCCGGTGGCCTCGGACGATTCCCGGAAAGTCACCATCGCGGCGATCGCGCGGCTGGCCGGCGTCTCGGTGCCCACGGTGTCGCGGGTCGTCAATGGCCGTTCCGACGTCGCGCCGCGGACTCGGCAACGGGTCGAGGAGTTGCTGACCCGGCACGGCTACCGCCGCCGCAGGCCGAGCATGCGGCCCAGCTCCGGTCTGATCGACCTGGTCTTCAACGATCTGGACAGCCCCTGGGCGGTCGAGATCATCCGCGGGGTCGAGGACGTCGCACACGCGGCCGGCATCGGCACCGTGGTCTCCGCGATCCACCGGCGCAGCTCGTCGGCGCGGCAGTGGCTGGACAACCTGCGCACCCGCTCCACCGAGGGGGTCATCTTCGTGACCTCCACCCTGGAGCCGCCGCTGCAGGCCGAGCTGCGCCGTCTCAACATCCCCGTCGTCATCGTCGACCCCGCCGGGGTCCCACCGCAGGAGGCGCCCACCATCGGCGCGACCAACTGGGCGGGCAGCCTGCGCGCGACCGAGTACCTGCTCGGTCTCGGCCACCGGCGGATCGGGTTCATCGCCGGGCCGCCGCAGCTGATGTGCAGCCGGGCGCGCCTCGACGGCTACCGGACGGCGCTGGAGACCGCCGGCCTCAGCGTCGACGACGAGCTGATCCGCCCGGGCAACTTCTATCACGAGGCCGGGTTCGCCGCCGGCAACCAACTGCTGCGCCTGCCCGACCCGCCCACCGCGATCTTCGCCGCCAGCGATCAGATGGCCCTTGGCGTCTACGAAGCCGTCCGACGACGCGGGCTGCGGGTGCCCGACGACATCAGCGTCGTCGGCTTCGACGACCTGCCGGAGGTCCGGTGGTGCTCCCCGCCGCTGACCACCGTCCGGCAGCCCCTCGCCAGGATGGGCCTGCTCGCCGCCCGCACGGTCCTGCGCCTGGCCCAGGGTGAGCGGATCGAGAGCCCGCGGGTGGAACTGACCACCGAGCTCGTCGTCCGCGACAGCGCGGCCCCGCTGGTCGCCTGACCCTCCGGCGCCCGATCCGGTGCGAGTGGCTGCGGGTGGACCGCGGGCCGCGGCGTCACCGGTAGGGGCGGCACGAGGCCCGGACGACCAGCTCGGTGGGCAGCCGGATGTGTGTGTCGCGTTCGACGCCGGCGATCAGGTCGATGAGCAGGCGCAGTGCCTCGGCGCCCATGCGCTGCAACGGTTGCATGATCGTCGTCAGCGGGGGGTTCACCAGCGCCGACTCCGGGACGTTGTCGAAGCCGATGACCGACAGGTCGTCGGGCACGGTGAGGCCCATGCTCCGGGCGACGTTCATCGTGGAGATCGCCGACAGGTCGTTTCCCGCGAAGATCGCCGTCGGTCGGTCCGGGAGCGAGAGCAGTTCCGCGGCCGTACCCGCGGCGCTCTCGGTCCGGAAGCCGCCGACGCGCACGATCCTCTCGTCCACCGCCACGTCGGCGTCGGCCATGGCCTTGCGGAAGCCTGCCTCCCGCAGCCGTGCCGACTCGAGGTCGGGGCGTCCGCTGATGTGCCCGATGCGGCGGTGGCCGAGCGACAGCAGGTAGTTGGTGGCGAGCACGGCGCCGGCGAAGTTGTCCGAGTCGACGGTGGGCAGGCCGGACGGGCCGGTGTGAGGGTCGACGGCTACGACATGGAAGCCCTGCTTGGTCTCGATCACGGTCGGCGTCACGATCACGGCGCCGTCGATGAGGGTTCCGGACAGCCGGGCCAGCGAGCGCCGTTCCCAGCCTATGGCGGTGCCCTCGCCGTCGCCGCTGGAGTAGGCCAGCAGCTGGTATCCGCTGCCGGCGACTTCCCGGGACGCCCCCTTGAGCAGTTCGGTCGAGAACGGCTCGAACTCGGCGACCAGGATGCCCAGCACGTTGGTGCGGTGGCTGCGCAGGCTCTGGGCCCCCAGGCTGGCCTCGTAGCCGAGCTCGTGGATGACCTGCTGGACGCGCTCCACGGTCGCCTGGGCCACGCCGTACCGCCCATTGACAACCTTCGATACGGTTGCCACCGAGACGCCGGCGGTACGTGCCACATCCGACATCTTGACGCGCTCCGGGAACACCACCTGACGATGATAGAGCCGCTGCGTAGACCCCGTCACGGGCGATTCGAAAACGTTATCGATACCGATTGACACCCTGTTACACGGCTGTAAAACTCCCCGGCAGGCCGAGTACCGCGACTGCCTGATGGAGGAGAGACATCGATGGCGACGAAGCGACGTGCAGGTGCCGCCCTGGCACTTCTCATGACAAGCGCTCTCGTCGTCGCTGGTTGCAACAGCGGCGGCGAGGACGAGGCGTCCAGCGAGAGCGAGCTCTACAAGAACCCGGTGACCCTGACCTGGTGGCACAACGCCCCCCAGGACGGGCCCGGCAAGACCTACTGGGAGAAGGTCGCCAAGGACTTCTCCGCGCTCCACCCGACCGTCAAGATCGAGATCGAGGCGATCGAGACCAATCAGCTGCAGCGCACCCGGATCCCTGCCGCGCTGCTGAGCAACGACCCGCCGGACGTCTTCATGTCGTGGGGTGGCGGCGAGCTGGTCGAGCAGGTCGAGGCCGACTACCTCAAGGACATCACCGACCAGGTCAAGACCGAGGTTGCCAACATCGGCAGCGCGGCCGAGATCTGGCAGGTGGACGGCAAGCAGTACGGCCTGCCGTTCCGGATGGGCATCGAGGGCATCTGGTACAACAAGGACATGTTCGCGCAGGCGGGCATCAGCGCGCCGCCGACCACGTTCGAAGAGCTCAACGCCGCAGTCACGAAACTCAAGGCCATCAACGTCACCCCGATCGCCGTGGGCGCCGGCGACAAGTGGCCCGCCGCGCACTGGTGGTACAACTTCGCGCTGCGCGCCTGCTCGGTCGACACCCTGAAGAAGGCGTCCAAGGAGAAGGTCTTCGACGACCCGTGCTTCGTGAAGGCCGGCCAGGACCTGAAGGCCTTCATCGACACGAAGCCGTTCCAGAACAACTTCATCGCCACGCCGGGCCAGAACGACCCGACCAGCGCGAACGGTCTGCTCGCCAACGGCAAGGCCGCCATGGAGCTGATGGGCGACTGGAACCGGGGCACGCTGGACACCGTCGCCACGGACAAGGCCAAGCTCGCCAAGTTCCTCGGCTGGTTCCCCGTGCCGGCGATCTCCGGTTCCGCCGGTGACCCGAAGGCGGCGCTCGGCGGCGGCGACGCGTTCGCCTGCGCCAAGAAGGCCCCGGCCGAGTGCGTCGAGTTCCTCAAGTACATCGCGAGCCCCGAGGTGCAGAAGGGCTACGCCGAGACCGGCACCGGCCTGCCCGTGACCAAGGGCGCGGAGGCCGGTATCCAGGATCCCGCCCTGAAGTCCATCCTGCAGGCCACGTCCGAGGCGAGCTACGTGCAGCTCTGGCTGGACACGGCGTACGGCAGCACCGTCGGCACCGCGATGAACGACGGGATCGTCGGCATCTTCGCGGGCAACGGGACGCCTGAGAAGGTCGTCTCGGGGATGAAGGCAGCCGCGAGCAAGTGACCTCCACCAACCAAACCCGGTTCCCCGCCGGCGGCGTTTCCGCGCCGCCGGCGGGTCGCCGGCCCGACGGGCGCTCGTCCTCCCGCCGGGCCGAGACCCGCCGTAAGTGGTACGAGATCATCGGGCTGACGACGCCGGCGCTCGTCGTCTACGTGATGTTCGTGCTGGTGCCGATGGGCTTCGCGGTCTACTACAGCCTGTACCGGTGGAGTGGGGTCGGACCCCCCACCGAGTACGTCGGCTTCAAGAACTACACGCTCGCCTTCCAGGACCCGATCTTCCTCGACGCGTTGCGCAACAACGCCATCATCGTCTTCGGGTCGCTGCTGATCCAGGGCCCCGTCGCCCTGGGCATCGCCCTGCTGCTCAACCGTCGCTTCCGCGGGCGCGCCGTGTTCCGCCTGATGGTGTTCGTGCCCTACGTGCTCGCCGAGGTCACCGTCGGCATCATGTGGAAGCTGATCCTGGCCGAGGGCGGCACGGTCGACGCGCTGCTGCGGTCTCTGGGACTGGGCGGCCTGGTGCAGGCGTGGCTCGCCGACCTCGACGTCGTCATCTGGACGCTGCTGTTCGTCCTCACCTGGAAGTACGTCGGCTTCGCCATCATCCTCCTGCTCGCCGGCCTGTCGAACGTTCCGCACGAGCTGACCGAGGCCGCCGCGATCGACGGCGCGAGCTGGTGGCAGACCCAGCGCCACGTCACGCTCCCGCTGCTCGGCCCGACGATCCGGATCTGGATGTTCCTGTCGGTGATCGGTTCGTTGCAGGTCTTCGACGTGATCTGGGTGACCTCGGTGCCCGCGATGCGGTCGCTCGGGGCCTCGGGAACCATGGCGACGTACATGGTGGACAACGGCTTCTTCGCCCGGCTGTGGGGCTACGGCAACGCGGTGGCCGTGATCCTGTTCGTCATCTCGTTCGTCGCGGCACTGCTGTTCCAGCGCTTCATCCTCCGTCGGGACATCGAGGGCGCCATCACCAGAAGGGCGAACTGACCGTGGCCACGAACACCGTCCCTTCCCCGTCCGCCGAGCGCCGGCCGGTGTCGTGGGGCACGCCGCTCACGTACGCGCTGGCGCTCGCGGTCGCGGCCGTGTCGATCGCCCCGATCCTCTACGTGATCGTCGGCGGTTTCCGCACCACCCCGCAGATCGTCGCGGACCCGGGTGGCCTGCCCGACCCGTGGGTCTGGGACAACTACGCGCGGGTGCTGACGCAGAGCAACTTCTGGCACCAGGCGTTGAACAGCGGGGTGATCGCCCTCGGCACCACGCTCGGCGTCGTGGTGCTCGGCATGGCCGCCGCGTTCGTGCTGGCCCGGTACACCTTCCGGGGTCGCGAGGGGCTCTACACCTTCTTCACGCTCGGCCTGCTCTTCCCGGCCGGGGCGGCGATCCTGCCGCTCTACCTGATGCTGCGCGACCTGGGCCTGATCAATTCCTACTACGCGGTGATCCTCCCGCAGGTCGCCTTCCAGTTGCCGCTGACGATCGTGATCCTGCGGCCCTTCCTGTCCGCCATCCCCCGCGAGTTGGAGGACGCCGCCGCGATCGACGGGGCGAGCCGGCTCGGTTTCCTCTGGCGCATCGCGCTGCCGCTGTCGCGACCCGCGCTCGTCACCGTCGGCGTCCTCGCGTTCGTGGCGAGTTGGAACGCGTTCCTGCTGCCGCTGCTCGTCCTCGGCGATGTCAACCTGCACACCCTGCCGCTGGGGGTGCAGAACTTCTCGAGCCAGTACTCCACCGACACCGCGGGCGTCCTCGCCTTCACGTCGCTGGCGATGCTGCCGGCCCTGTTCTTCTTCACGCTCGCCGAGAAGCAGATCGTCGGTGGCCTCCAGGGTGCGGTCAAGGGCTGAGCAACAGCGGTACAAGCACAACCAAAGGAAAGGCACAGCATGACTGAGGTCCACGCGGTCGTGGCCGGGCCGGCACCGGCCCAGGCAGTTCCCGACCACGACCGGCCGGACGGGCGCGCCGGCGAGGCGCGCGTACGTGAGCTGCTCGGCCGGATGACGATCGAGGAGAAGATCGCGCAGCTCGTCGGCTTCTGGGAGAAGGAGGACGGCGAGGCGGTCGCACCCCTGCAGGGCGAGTTCGGCAACGCCGTCAACCTTGAGGACTTCGCCCGGCACGGACTCGGCCACCTCACCCGGGCCTACGGCACCCGCCCGGTCGAGGCCGCGGCCCGCGCGACCTGGCTGTGGAAATTCCAGCGGGACCTGGTGACGGGCACCAGGCTGGGCATACCGGCGATCGTCCACGAGGAGTGCCTCACCGGGCTCTCGGCGTGGAAGGCGGCCACCTTCCCCACCCCGCTGGGCTGGGGCGCCGCGTTCGATCCCGAGCTCGTCACCGAGATGGCCACGGCGATCGGGGCCTCGATGCGGGCGCTGGGCATCCACCAGGGTCTCGCCCCGGTGCTCGACGTGATCCAGGACCCGCGCTGGGGCCGAGTCGACGAGTGCATCGCCGAGGACCCGTACCTGGTCGGCACCATCGGCACGTCCTACGTGCGCGGCCTCCAGTCGCAGGGGGTGCACGCCACGCTGAAGCACTTCGCCGGCTATTCCGCGTCGCGCGCCGGGCGCAACTTCGCCCCGGTGCACGCCGGCCCCCGGGAGCTCGCCGACGTGCTGTTCCTCCCGTTCGAGATGGCGATTCTCGACGGGAACGCCCGCAGCGTCATGCACTCCTACACGGAGATCGACGGCGTGCCCGTCGCCGCCGATCCGACGATGCTGACCGGTGTGCTGCGGGACCGGTGGGGCTTCGACGGCACGGTGGTGTCCGACTACTTCGGCGTCGCCTTCCTGAACCTGCTGCACCACGTCGCGGCCGACCACGCGGAGGCGGCCGTGCAGGCGCTGGCCGCGGGTGTCGACATCGAGCTCCCGACGGGCGACGCCTATCTGACCCTGCGGGAGCGGGTGCAGGCCGGCAAGCTCGACGAAGCGCTCATCGACCGGGCGGTGCTGCGGGTTCTGCGCGAGAAGCTGGACCTCGGGCTGCTCGACGCCACGTTCACGGACGAGCCGCCCGGGGCGGTCGACCTCGACTCGCCGGAGCACCGGTCGATCGCCCGCCGCCTCGCCGAGGAGTCGGTCGTCCTGGTCGCGAACCGGGACGTCCTTCCCCTGTCCCCGGGCCGCCGCGTGGCGGTCATCGGTCCGAACGCGGACCGGCAGGCCGCGCTCTTCGGGTGCTACTCCTTCCTCAACCACGTGCTCGTCCAGCATCCCGGCGTGGAGACCGGCATCGAGGTGTCGACCGTCCTCGACGCGACGCGCGCCGAGTTCGGCGCCGACCTCGTCACCTGGGCGAGCGGCTGCGACGTGGACACCGACGACCGGTCCGGCTTCGCGGAGGCCGTCGCCACGGCATCCGCCGCGGAGGTCGCCGTGCTGGTCGTCGGGGACCACGCCGGCCTCTTCGGGCGCGGAACGGTCGGCGAAGGCTGCGACCGGGACGACCTGGAGCTGCCCGGGGTCCAGCGCGAACTCGTCGAGGCCGTCCTGGCCACGGGCACGCCGGTCGTCCTCGTGCTGCTCACGGGCCGACCGTACGCGGTCGGCTGGGCACTGTCGCGCTGCGCGGCGGTGGTGCAGGCGTTCTTTCCCGGTGAGGAGGGCGGCGGAGCGATCGCGGGCGTGCTCTCCGGGCGGGTCAACCCGTCGGGCAGGCTGCCGGTCAGCCTGCCCGGCTCGGCGGGGGCGCAGCCGTACTCGTACCTGCACCCCACGCTCGGCGAGGGCAGCGAGGTGACCAACCTGCCGGCGACGCCCGCGGCAGAGTTCGGCCACGGCCTGTCCTACACGACGTTCGAGCACGCCGGCCTGACCGTGCCCCCCACGGTGCCGACCGACGGGGCGCTGCACGTGACGGTACGCGTGACGAACACCGGCGGGGTCGCCGGCGACGACGTGGTCCAGCTCTACGGCCGCGACCTGGTGGCCTCGGTGACCCGGCCGGTGGCACAGCTGCTCGGCTACCGGCGGGTCCACCTGGAGCCGGGCCAGTCGGCCACCGTCGAGCTGACGGTCCCCACCACGCGCCTGGCCTTCTCCGACCGCACGCTCACCCGGGTCGTGGAGCCCGGCGACGTCGAACTCTGGGTCGGCACGAGCGCGCGGCGGGACACCCAGGCGTCGACCACCCTGGTCGGTGGCACCGTGCCGGTCACCAACGACTCTCCGCGTTGGACGACGTCCGAGATCAGGTGAAACCGGTCCGCCGGGCGTCCCCGTGGACGCCCGGCGGACCGGCATCCACAGCCAGTACGGCGCCGCCAACGGTCGGCCGGTCCCAGGTTCCGACGAGCTGAGAGGCGGCCGTGTACACCGACCTGCCCGAGGCGGAGCTGCGCGCCTACCGCAGCGCCCTGCGCGAACCGGACGACTTCGACGCGTTCTGGGCTGACACCCTCGCCGATGCCCGCGCGTGCGACGGGGATGTCGCCGTGACGGCGCTGGACACGCCGTTGACCAACCTGGACGTGTTCGACGTGACGTTCCCCGGCTTCGCCGGCCAGCCGGTCCGGGCCTGGCTGCGCGTGCCGCGCGGCGCCACCGGCCGGCTGCCCACCGTGGTGCAGTACGTCGGCTACGGCGGCGGCCGCGGCCATCCGCTGGAGAACCTGCTCTGGGCGTCCGCCGGCTTCGCGCACCTGCAGATGGACACCCGGGGACAGGGCTCCGGGTGGAGCCGGGGTGACACCCCCGACGTGGCCGGGGCCGGCCCGCAGGTCCCCGGCATGGCCACCCGGGGCATCGAGGACCCGCGCCGGTACTACTACCGGCGGTTCCTCACCGACGCCGTCCGGGCCGTCGACGCGGCCCGCCGGTTGCCCGCCGTCGACCCGGGCCGGGTGGCGGTGCTCGGACACAGCCAGGGTGGCGGGGCGGCGCTGGCCGCCGCCGCCCTGGCGCAGGACCTGCGGGCGGTCGTGGCGTACGTGCCGTTCCTGTGCGACATCCCGCGCGCGGTGACGGTCACCGACGCCCACCCGTACCGGGAGATCCGGGACTACCTGGCGGTGCACCGGGACCGGGAGGAGGCGACGCTGCGCACGCTCGGTTACGTCGACGGGGTCGCCTTCGCCCGGCGGGCGGGTGTGCCGGCGCGCTTCTCGGTCGCGCTGATGGACGAGATCGTGCCCCCGTCCACGGTCTTCGCCGCGGTCAACGCCTACCGGGGACCGGCCGAGCTGGCGGTGTGGCGGTACAACGGCCACGAGGCGGGCGGCATCGACGACGACGCCGCGGCGCTCGACTTCCTCCGTGCCACCCTCGCCGGCTGACCTGCGAAGGTCGCACAGCTACCGGAATGTTCCGGAATCTCCAAGCGATATCGGAGTTCGATGGCAGGGTCAGGCCGGCCATCCTTCGGTTGATGCCGAGTGAGCATGCCAGCTGACCTGTGGCTATGACCTCCGGCTGAGGTTCCCGCTGACGGTGTGGTTTCCACAGTGTTTCCGGAAGTTGTTGACAACGCGACGGCGGGCAACCGATGCTGTCGCCATCGAGACTTGTCCATCTCCGTCGATGCGAACCACCCGCGACCTGTGCCGCGCTGCTGGCCTCCGCCAGCCGTCGAGAGAGGAAGCACGCACATGACCGACGCCCCCGTCCGCCCGAGGACCCGCAGCCGCGGACGCCTCCGGATGCTCATCGGCGGTGCCTGCGCCGTCGCCCTGGTCACCGGCGGCGCCACGGCCCTCCTGGCCAGCCCGGCACAGGCCCAGACCGTGACGTCGAACTCCACCGGAACGCACAACGGCTACTTCTATTCCTTCTGGAAGGACAGTGGCAACGTCTCCATGACCATGGGTAGCGGTGGCCAGTACAGCACCCAGTGGAGCAACGTCAACAACTTTGTCGCCGGCAAGGGCTGGAATCCCGGCGCACGCCGGACGGTGACCTACTCCGGCACCTTCAGCCCGTCCGGCAACGCCTATCTGACCCTCTACGGGTGGACGAGAAATCCGCTCGTCGAGTACTACATCGTCGACAGCTGGGGCACCTACCGGCCGCCGGGCGGCCAGGGGTTCATGGGCACGGTCACCAGCGACGGCGGCACCTACGACATCTACCGGACGCAGCGGGTCAACGCGCCCTCCATCGAGGGCACCAGGACCTTTTACCAGTACTGGAGCGTCCGGCAGTCGAAGCGGGTGGGTGGCACCATCACCGCCGGCAACCACTTCGACGCGTGGGCCCGGTACGGGATGAACCTGGGCACCCACGACTACCAGATCCTGGCCACGGAGGGCTACCAGAGCAGCGGCAGTTCCAACATCACGATTGGCGGCACCGCCCCCGGTCCCACGACACCGCCGCCCGGTGGCGGCTGCACGGTCAGCGTCAGCCGCGGCGACGAGTGGAGCGACCGGTTCAACGTGAACTTCTCGGTCAGCGGCAGCAGCAACTGGGTCGTCGCCATCCGCACGAACGGCGGTCAGACGCTGCAGAACAGCTGGAACGCCTCGATCAGCGGCACCAGCGGCACCCTCACGGCGCGGCCCAACGGCAACGGCAACAGCTTCGGCATCACGCTCTACAAGAACGGCAACAACACCACACCCACCGCGACCTGCGCGACGGGCTGACCGGTACGTGGGTGGGGTGCCGTCGCGCGGCGCGGGCGTACCTCCGGGCTCTTCCGCGCCGAGCCGGCCGCCGCCGCGCCGGCGGCCGGTGCACGGAGGCTGCCCGGACTACACTGGCCCTCCGGCAGCTCACCTCCGCCGAATCGGTGTGGCGAACCGCCGTTTCGGCAACTGACGCGGGTCCGGCTCCGCTTCGACGACGACGAGAAGGTTTGCCAGCACCTTGACGACCGCGACGAACACCGCCGGCCAGCCCACCGTCCTCGCCGAGGCGCCGCTGCGCCAGGCCCGCAACTCCGCCGCCTTCTGGGCCGCGACCGGCCGGGCCCGCGGCCACGAGGTGATCCGCCGGCCCGGCTTCCTCGCCGTCGCCGGTGACGAGCGCGCGGGCCTGCGCATCCTGATCCAGCAGCCCGGGCTCGCCGCCGACGAGCTGGCCGAGATCGCCGAACTGACGGGCCGTGCCGCAGGACCGGTGGACGCCGAGGACCCCTTCAGCTCGTCCGATCTGGGCCACCTGGGCATGCGCAGCTGGCAGATGCCGGTCATGCTGCGCCCGCCGGGCCCGGTCGGAGAGCGGGTGACGAACGCGACGCGGGTGCGGAACGAGGAGGAGCTGGGCGCGGCCGAGCGTGCCGTGATCGCCAGCTTCGAGCTGGTCAGGTTCGAGCCCTACCGCGCCGGCGAGCTGTTCCCCATGGCGCTGCTCGAGCAGCCCGGTGTGGACGTGTTCATCGCTCACCTTGACGGTGCGGTCGCCGGGGCGTGCGTGACCGTCGTCGAGGATGGCTTCGGCAGCCACTACTGGGTCGGGACCCAGCCGGCTTTCCGCTCGCGTGGCGTGGGGCGGACGCTCATGCTGGGGTCCCTCGCGCACCTGGCGGACCTGCCGGTCACGCTCACCTCCTCGCGGCTGGGCAGGCCGCTCTACGAGTCCCTCGGCTTCACCGCCACGACACCCGCGACCTGGTGGTCCTCGCGATGAGCCGCTCAGGCGGCGATAACCCTGAGGGCCACCGATGAGTTTGGGATGCTGCGACGGTCCACCCGTCGACACCACGCGACCTGAAGGGACCCCGAATGGCGAAGGTCATCTCCACCCTGTTCATCTCGGCGGACGGTGTGGCCGAGATCGACCCCGACTGGCACTTTCCGTACTTCGACGAGAACATGGGCCGCGCCGTCGGCGAGGACTACGACAGCGCCGACGTGCTGCTCATCGGCCGCGAGACCTATGACAGCTTCGCCGGGGCCTGGCCCGACCGCGAGGCCGCGGGTGGTGACGACGCCACGTTCGCCAAGCAACTCGGGGACACGCGCAAGGTGGTCGTCTCCCGCCAGCCGCTGGAGTTCTCCTGGCGCAACTCGGAGCTGATCCAGGGCGATCTCCTCGACGCCGTCACCGCGCTCCGGGCCGACGCCGGCAGCAGAGGTGTCCTCATCCCGGGGTCGATCTCCGTGGTGCAGCAGCTGCTCGCCGCGGGGCTGGTCGACGAGCTGCGCCTGCTGGTGCATCCGGTGGCGGCGCGCAAGGGCCGCAAGCTGTTCGACGACGGGGACACGCCGTACCACTTGCGGGTGACGGCGACGGAGGTGTTCCCGACGGGCGTGATCCGCGTGATCTACTCGCCGACCGCGGCGCCCGCGAAGGCCGGGTACGCCGACGTCAAGGACCAGGTGCCCGGAGCGAACTAGGAGCCTTCGCCCTCCTCGCCGGCGGGGATGAGGCGCTCCGGTGCCGGCGTCCGGACGCGCCGCCCGGCGTCCACGGAAGGGGCGTCGAACCGCGCGGGACACCACGAGTTCACCGACCCGGCGCGGTCCACCAGCACCGCGCTGCGACCGTCGGCCAGGAAGCCGTGGTCCGCGATCCGCCCGTACCCCATGGAGCGGACTACCCGAGCGGCAGGGAGTGACACCGCCCGGAGGCCGCCTCAGCCCGCGCCGGAACCGCCGGTCTCGACGATCTCGATGGGAGTGCCGGATTCGACGGTACGGGAGACGGTGCAGAGCCGGTCGTGCGACTGCCGCAGCGACCGGGGCAGCGCCTCGCGCGCGCTGTCACCGTCCGCGCCCGCCGGGAACGTCACGGCGAACTCGACCGTGAGGTTCCGCATCCGGTTCCCCCCGGTCTCGTCCCGGACCTTGTCGCCGGTGACCCTGACGGAGAACTGGGTCGGCTCGGCGCGGCGGCTGGTGATGTGGTCCACGTCCACGGCGGTGCAGCCGCCGATGGCCGCCAGCAGCAGCTCGACCGGCGTGAAGCTGCCGTCCTCGCCGGTGCCCATCGACATCGAGCCGCCGCGGGCGTTCCGCACGACGTAATTCCCCACGCTGGTGCGCTCGATCTCCACCGAGCGGAAGGTGTCCGCACTCATGAGCGGCACGCTACCTTCACCAGTTCGAGGACCTTCTTCTCCACCGCGGGGCTCCACTTCCGGAGCGCGTACGACACCGGCCACAGGTCGCCGTCGTCGAGGTTGGCCGCGTCCTGGAAGCCCAGGGTCGAGTACCGGTAGTTGAACTTGCCCGAGTCCTGGAAGAAGACGACGATCTTGCCGGCGGCGTTCTCGTAGGCGGGCATCCCGTACCAGGTCTTCGGCGACAGCTCGGGGGCGGCGGCGGTCACCGTCACGTGCACGCGCTCGGCGAGCGCGCGATCGTCCGGCGCCATCTGCGCGATCCGGTCGAGGACGGCCTGCAGACCGTCGGCCTTCTTGGCGCCCTTCTTGCCCTCGGCGCGCAGTTCGGCGGCGCGCTCCTTCATCGCGGCGCGCTCCTCAGCGCTGAAGCCGTCGGACGCGGTAGAGGTGTTGGCGGACATTCGCGGGCTCCCGTTCACGGTTCAAGGCTCGGCATGATGCCGGCTGGCTGGTGAAAGGCTAGGCGCGACGGCACCAGGGCGCTTCTCGATTCCTGATCAGGTCGCAGGTCCGGACGACGCGATCGTCCCGTACGCCGGCGCCCGGCACCGCGGTCCGGCCATCCTGTTTCGTGCTGTGGCCTGACCGGAGGGCGGCTCAGCCCACGAGCACCCCGGGGTTGAGGATCCCGTGGGGATCGAGCGCGGTCTTGGCGGCGCGCAGGGCCAGGGCGAACGGTTCGGGGCGCTGTCGGTCGTAGCCGGGGCGGTGGTCGCGGCCGACGGCGTGGTGGTGGGTGATGGTGGCGTGGTGGCGGTGGAGGACCTCGGTCGCGACGTCCTTGAGGTGGTCCCAGACGGCGACCTCGTCACCGGGCCGGCCTGCGGCCAGCACGGTGAAGTAGGGCGCCGCTCCGTCCGGATAGCTGTGCGTGAGGCGGCAGTTGATGAGGGCGGGATGGCCGGTGGCGTCGCGTGCGGCGGCGCCGACCTCGTCGCGGACCGCGTCGATCAGCGCGGGAAGTCGTGTCCACGTGGTAGCCGTCTCGAAGGTCTCGACGACGGCCCCCATCCGGGCGAGGCCGTCGCGCAGGTACGGCATCCGGAGGAACGCCGAGCGCCAGGCGCCGACGGCCCGGTCGCCCCGACCGCCCGAGCCGGAGGAGGGCGAGCCGCCGTGCGCGCGGGCCAGGTCCAGTGCCTGGGCGAGAGCGGTCTCCACGGGCACGGCGGCCGACTCGAAGCCGAGGACGAGTACGGACGAGCCGTCCCGGGCGGCGCCGGACAGGGCGGCCTCGCCGGGGTCGAGCAGGCGGCAGTTGGCGGGGGAGAGGCCGGACTGGGCGATCGCACGGACCGCGCGCAGCGCGGCGGAGAAGTCGGCGAAACCAACCGAGGCGGATGCCTTGTGGCGGGGGCGGTCCTGCAGACGCATCCACGCCTCGGTGATGACGCCCAGGGCGCCTTCGGAGCCGAGGAACAGCCGGTCGGGAGACGGCCCGGCGCCGGACGCGGGCAACTGCCACGACGTGCCGGCGCCGGCCGGGGTGACCACCCGCAGGGACTGGACGAAGTCGTCGATGTGCGTGTGGACCGTGGCGTAGTGACCGCCCGCGCGGGTGGCGAGCCAGCCGCCGAGGGTCGAGAACTCGAAACTCTGCGGGAAGTGCCGCAGCGTCAAGCCGTGCGGCCTGAGCTGGTTCTCCAGTGCCGGGCCAAGGGCGCCGGCCTGGATACGGGCCGCCCGGCTGTCGGTGTCGATCTCCAACACCCGGTCCATCGCGGTCAGGTCGAGGGACAGCACCGCCCGGTGCGCGTCGCCGCGGTACTCCACGCCCCCGGTCACCGACGAGCCGCCGCCGTAGGGGATCACGGCCACGCCGTGGTCGCCGGCCCACTCCAGGAGGTGGGCCACGTCCCGGTCGTCCGCCGGCCGGGCGACCAGGTCGGGTATCCGCCCGGGCCGGCCGCGCAGGGCGCGGATGACGTCCCGGTACGCCTTGCCCATGGCGTGCGCGGCGCGTGCTTCGGGGTCGGCGGTGACCTGATGCGCGAGGCTCCGCGGCGGCTCGACCGCGGGCCGGGCGATGCGCAGGTCGGCGACCTGCGGGATGGGCAGCGGGCGCGGGAGCGTGCCGGGGAGCAGTGCTCCCATCGCTGTGCACTCGGCGTCGTCCGGGTGTTCGTCCGCCCATCCCCAGCCCCACCAGGAGCGGGCACGGGCGGTGCGGGGAGCGGTCGCCGTGTCGGCTGTGGCCATGTCCGTGTCCCTCCGGCCCACCGAACTTACCCTACGGTAATTTACCGTAGGGTAATATCGTCGGCGTGGCAACGTCCTCCCGCTCCCGCGCCGGCACCAAGGGCGTCCCCCGTGCGGTCCGCGAGCAGCAGATCCTGGCCGCCGCCACCGAAGAGTTCGGCCGCCACGGCTACGAGGCCACCTCCCTGGCCGCCGTCGCCACCCGGGTCGGGGTCACCAAGGCGCTGCTGCATCAATACTTCGGCGCCAAGGAGAACCTCTATCTCGCCTGCCTGACCCCGGTCGGCGAGCAACTGCTGGACGCGATCCGCGCCGCGATGGGCCGAGGCGAGATCGCCGCCCCACGCACGCCCCTGCTGGTTCTCCATGCGCTGTTCACCGCGCTGGAGGGCCGGCGCGCGGCATGGTTCGTGCTCTACGACCCGTCCCTGCCCGCCGGCACGGAACCCGCCCGGCGGGCCGCCCACTACCGGACGGCAATCGACCGGCTCGCGGCCACCGGCAGCGCCGGCGTGCTCCGCGCCGCCGGCTCCGCCGATCCCCTGGACGCCGACGCCCTCAAGTACGCCTGGCGGGGCATGGTCACCGCACTGGTCCGGTGGTGGATCAACCACCCGGACGAGTCGCCGGACGCCATGGCCGAACGCTGCGCCCGACTCTTCGCCGCCACCCGAGCCGCCCTCGTCGCCGGCGGGGACAGCTGAGCGGGGCGCGGCGTCAGCGCTTTCCGCCTGATCGCACCCGCCCACCGGGCCGTCACTGTTAGCGTTCGGCAGTGCCCGACGAGGTCCAGCCGGGAGGCCCGGCCCCCCGGCTGGCCGACATCGGTCGGCTGGCGGCGTTCAGCGACGGCGTCTTCGCCATCGTTATCACCCTGCTGGTGCTGGACCTGCGGGTGCCGGAATACCACGAGGGCGAGCTGCTGTCGTCGCTCGGCAGGGAGGCACCGTCCTACCTGGCCTTCGTGGTGTCCTTCATCTACATCGGCGTCCTCTGGCTCAACCACCACGCACTGCTACGGCTGGTCCGGGGCACCACCCTCGCGCTCAGCTGGATCAACATCGCCATCCTCTTCGGCGTGGTGATCATCCCGTTCCCGACCGCGGTCCTGGCGTCGGCGCTCGTCGACGGCGACACCGACGACCTGCGGGTGGCCGTCGTCATGTACGCGCTCGCCGCGGCGCTGATGTCCGCCCCCTGGTTGGTGTTCTTCGGCTATCTGCACCGCCACCCGACGCTGCGCGCGGGCCACGTCGACCAGGACCACGTCCGCGCGCAGGAGATCCGCCCGGTCACCGGCCTCGTTCTCTACGGACTGACCGGGCTGCTCGCGCTGATCGTGAACCCGCTCCTGGGACTCCTCGGCATTATCGTGATGATCATCTATCACGGCGTCACCAGCGAGGGTCTTCCCCGGCGGCGAAGGCGGGCGCGGGCGAGGGACTGACCGGCCGCGGTCCGACGTGGCCGAGTCTCAGGGCGAGGCCGACGGCCCGGCGCTGCGGAAGGTGCGACGGTAGGCCTCCGGAGGCACGCCGACGGTGCGGTTGAAGTGCCGGCGCAGCGTCGTGGCGGTGCCCATGCCCGCCGCCTGCGCGACGGCGTCGATGCTCTTGTCGGTGTTCTCCAGCAACTCCTGGGCCCGGCGGATCCGCTGCGTCGACAGCCACTGGAGCGGGGTGGTGCCGGTCGCCGACACGAAGTGGCGGGCCAGGTTGCGCGAGCTCATGTTCGCCTGGCGAGCCAGATCCTCCACAGTCAGCGGACGGTTCAGCCGCTCCATCGCCCAGGGCAACAGGTTCGCGAGGGGATGGTCGTCGCGGGCGGGCACCGGGGTGGTGACGAACTGGGCCTGGCCGCCGGCGCGATGCGGCGGCACCACGAGGCGGCGGGCGACGGCGTTGGCGACCGTCGAACCGTGGTCGCGCCGGATCAGGTGCAGGCACAGGTCGATCGCGGCGGCTTTGCCGGCGGAGGCCAGGACGGTGCCGTTGTCGACGTAGAGCACGTCCGGGTCGACCTCCACCCGGGGATAGCGGGCGGCCAGCGCCTCGGTGTGGGCCCAGTGCGTGGTCGCGCGCAGCCCGTCCAGCACCCCGGCGGCGGCCAGCACGAACGCGCCCGTGCACAGCGAGACCAGCCGGGCGCCGGCGGCGTGGGCCGCGCGGACGGCGTCGAGCAGGTCGGCCGGCACGTCCTCGTCGATGTCCGCCACGGCCGGGATGATCACGGTGTCGGCGCGGGCGAGCCGGTCCAGTCCGTCGTCAGGTTCCATCCGGAATCTGCCGACCCCGACCGGGCCCGGGCCGCAGACCACGAGGTCGTACCACGGGTCGGCCAGGCCGGAGGGGTCGCGGACGAAGACCTCGCAGGCCATGGCGAGCTCGAAGTGCAGCATCCCGTCGGTGGCGGCGAGCGCGATGGTGGCCATGTCCGAAATTGTACGGGGCATGGCGTTCCAGACACTCGCCCGGGCCTGGCCGCTGCTGGAGGATCTTCTCAGTCGATCTTTCGGGCGGCATGAGGAGCAGCAGATGGGTTCGGGTCAGACCGTGGCGGTGTTCGGTGCGTACGGGCACACCGGGCGGTTCGTGGAGACGGAGTTGCGCCATCGCGGGTTCGTCCCGCTGCTCCTCGGCCGCGATGCGGGCAGGCTTGAGGCGCTGGCGGCCTCGCAACCGGGCCTCGAACACCGGGTGGCGTCGGCCGACGACCCGGCCTCGCTCGACCAGGCGTTGACGGGCGCGGCCGCGGTCGTCAACTGCGCCGGCCCGTTCGCCTCGACCGCGGGCCCCGTGATCGAGGCCGCCCTGCGGGCCGGGATCCCGTACGTCGACGTGGCCGCGGAGATCGAGGCCAACGTCGACACGTTCACGCACTTCGCCGACCGCGCTCGGGCCGCGGGCGTCGCGGTGGTCCCGGCGATGGCCTTCTTCGGCGGGCTCGGCGATCTGCTGGTCACGACGGCGATGGGCGACTGGACGGCGGCCGACGAGGCGCACGTCGCGTACGGGCTGAGCAGTTGGCACCCCACGGCCGGCACCCTCGCCTCCGGCACCGTCTCGCGGGACCGGCGCGACGGTCGACGGGTCCGCTACAGCGGTGGCCGCCTGGAGTACTACCTCGACGAGCGCGACCTGCCGACGCTGGAATGGGACTTTCCCCCTCCGCTGGGCCCCCGCACCGTCCTGGGCGGGTTCACCATGGCCGACGTGGTCACCGTCCCCAGTCACCTGTCCATCCCCGAGGTGCGCACGTACATGACCACCGGCGCGGCAAGGGACCTGGCCGCGCCGGACGCGCCCGCACCGACCGCGGTCGACGAACTCGGCCGGTCCGCGCAGACGTTCACCGTCGACGTCGTCGTGCGCTCCGGCGACACGCGACGGCGCGTCGTCGCCAGCGGCCGGGACATCTACGCCGTCAGCGCGCCGCTGGCGGTCGAGGCGGTCCATCGCATTCTCGGCGGCCGGACGAGGACGAGCGGCGTCGCCTCGGCCGGCGAGATCTTCGACGCGCCCGACTTCCTCCGCGCGCTGTCCGCGCACGTCTCGCTCGAACCGCGCCAGGAGTCGTGCGCGCCCGAGCTCGCCTGATCGCCCAGCAACACGACCGGATCCCCGCGGTGCGCGCCAAGATCGATGATGGCGCGCACCGCTCCTGTTTCCGACGACTGGACGACCGGGCCTCACTGGCGCGGGGGGAAATTCCGGCAAAACTTGATTCATTCCAGAAGAGTGAGCTAGGTTCGTCGCATGACGTCCGACTTCGAGACCCAGCTGCGGGCGGTCTCGTTGCGCGTGACGCGGCCCCGGTTGGCGGTGCTCGAAGCGCTGCGCGACCATCCGCACGTCGACACCGACACGGTGATCGCCCTGGTACGGGCGAATCATCCCACGGTTTCCCACCAGGCGGTGTACGACGTGCTGCGGGCGCTCACCGACGCCGGTCTGATCCGGCGCATCCAGCCCGCCCGGGCCACCGCCCGCTACGAGTCGAGGGTGGGGGACAACCACCACCACGTCGTCTGCCGCTCCTGCGGCGCGATCGCCGACGTCGAGTGCGCCGTCGGCCACGCTCCCTGTCTCACCGCCTCCGACGATCACGGGTTCGTGGTCGACGAGGCGGAGGTCGTCTACTGGGGCACCTGCCCCGACTGTGCGACCGACCGCATCTCCCAGTGAACCGCCAGTTCGGAAGGAAGCAGATGAGCGACACCCAGGACAACGCGCCCGTCAGCGCGCAGGGCGTGGACCAGAAGGCGGCGGCCGGCTGCCCGGTCGCGCACGACTCCGTGACCGCGCACGGCAGCGAGAGCGAGAACCCGGCTATCGACTCGCCGACTCCGAAGACCGGCGGTCGTCCGCGCACCAACCGCGACTGGTGGCCCAACCAGCTCGACCTGTCGGTGCTGCACGCCCAGTCGCCCAAGGGCAACCCGCTGGGAGAGAGCTTCAGCTACGCCGCGGAGTTCGCCAAGCTCGACGTCGAGGCGCTCAAGCAGGACATCATCCAGGTCCTCACGACCTCGCAGGACTGGTGGCCGGCCGACTTCGGCCACTACGGCGGCCTGATGATCCGGATGAGCTGGCACGCCGCGGGCACCTACCGCATCCAGGACGGTCGCGGCGGCGCCGGCGACGGTGGTCAGCGGTTCGCCCCGCTCAACAGCTGGCCGGACAACGCCAACCTCGACAAGGCCCGCCGCCTGCTGTGGCCGGTCAAGCAGAAGTACGGCCAGAAGATCTCGTGGGCGGACCTGCTCGTGCTGGCCGGCAACGTCGCCATGGAGTCGATGGGCTTCAAGACGTTCGGCTTCGGCTTCGGCCGTGAGGACGTCTGGGAGCCCGAGGAGATCTTCTGGGGTCCGGAGGACACCTGGCTCGGCGACGAGCGCTACGCCTCCGAGAAGGAGATGGTGGCCGGCGTCGGCGCGACCGAGATGGGCCTCATCTACGTCAACCCGGAGGGCCCCCGCGGCAACGCGGACCCGGCCGCGGCGGCGCACTTCATCCGCGAGACCTTCGCCCGGATGGCGATGAACGACGAGGAGACCGTCGCCCTCATCGCCGGTGGCCACACCTTCGGCAAGACCCACGGCGCCGCTGTCGCCGACGACCACGTGGGCCCGGAGCCCGAGGGCGCCCCGCTGGAGGCCCAGGGTCTGGGCTGGCTGAGCACCCATGGCAGCGGCAAGGGCGCGGACACGATCACCAGCGGTCTCGAGGTGACGTGGACCGACCGGCCGACGCAGTGGAGCAACCGCTTCTTCGAGATCCTCTTCGGCTACGAGTGGGAGCTCACCACGAGCCCGGGCGGCGCGAAGCAGTGGGTCGCCAAGGACGCCGAGGCGATCATCCCCGACGCCCACGACCCGTCGAAGAAGCACAAGCCGACGATGCTCACGACCGACCTGTCGCTGCGCGTCGACCCGGCGTACGAGAAGATCTCGCGCCGCTTCCTGGAGAACCCCGACGAGTTCGCGCTGGCGTTCGCCAAGGCCTGGTACAAGCTGCTGCACCGCGACATGGGTCCGGTCAGCCGCTTCCTCGGGCCGTGGGTCGCGGAGCCCCAGCTCTGGCAGGACCCGGTGCCGGCCGTCGACCACGAGCTCGTGGGCGACACCGAGGTCGCCGCCCTCAAGGCGAAGATCCTGGACTCCGGCCTCACGATCGCCCAGCTGGTCTCCACCGCCTGGGCCTCCGCCGCGAGCTTCCGGTCCACGGACAAGCGCGGCGGCGCCAACGGCGCGCGGATCCGCCTCGAGCCGCAGCGCAGCTGGGAGGTCAACCAGCCCGAGCAGCTCGCGACGGTCCTGGCGACCCTCGAGGGCATCCAGCGGGAGTTCAACTCCGGCGGCGGCGCGAAGATCTCGCTCGCGGACCTCATCGTGCTGGCCGGCTCGGCCGCCGTCGAGAAGGCGGCGCGCGACGCCGGCGTCGAGGTGACCGTGCCGTTCCGCCCGGGCCGCACCGACGCCAGCCAGGAGCAGACCGACGTCGAGTCCTTCCGGGTCATGGAGCCGCGCGCCGACGGGTTCCGCAACTACCTGCGTCCCGGCGAGAAGACCCAGCCGGAGATCCTGCTCGTCGACCGTGCCTACATGCTCAACCTGACCGCGCCGGAGATGACCGTCCTCATCGGCGGCCTGCGCTCCCTCGGGGCCAACGTCGGCGGCACCCGGCACGGCGTCCTCACCGACCGGCCCGGCGTGCTCACGAACGACTTCTTCGCCAACCTGCTCTCCCCGGGCACCCGGTGGAAGGCGTCGGAGTCCGACGAGCACGTCTACGAGATCCGCGACCTGGCCACCGACGAGGTGAAGTGGACCGCCACCGCGGTCGACCTCATCCTCGGCTCCAACTCCCAGCTGCGGGCCCTCGCGGAGGTCTACGCCAGCCAGGACGCCCGCGACAAGTTCGTGACGGACTTCGTGGCGGCCTGGACCAAGGTCATGGAGCTCGACCGGTTCGACCTCTCCTGACCCGGCGCCAACCCGCGAGCCCCGGTCGATCCGCAGGGATCGACCGGGGCTCGTCCGCCATCTGAGCCTGCCGACCCCAGCGGCGGCACCGACGCGGTATCCGTGGTGGTTTCCGTGGTCGGCACGGAGGCGACCCGCGCCCCGGCCGGGAGAGGCTGTGACCACAGTGATCGGCGCGCGAAGACACGCGGTCGATCGTGACCCACGACCACGGGGGGACCCATGGCCAGCACGAAGACCAGCGGCTACGAGGGATTCACGGCCGAGGAGCGCGCCGCGATGAAGGACCACGCCCAGGAGCTGCGGACGGCGGCGCGCCGCGGCTCGCGCGCGGACAAGGAGGCGGCGGCGGAGCGGGACGTGCTCGCGAAGATCGCCGAGATGCGGGACTCGGACCGGGTCATGGCCGAGCGGGTCCACGCCGTCGTCACGGCCAGCGCCCCCGTCCTCGCGCCGAAGCTCTGGTACGGGATGCCCGCCTACGCGCTGGACGGCAAGATCGTCTGCTTCTTCCAGAGCGCGGAGAAGTTCAAGGCGCGCTACGCGACGCTGGGGTTCAGCGACCAGGCGAAGCTGGACGAGGGCACGATGTGGGCGGCCGGGTTCGCCCTGACCGAGGTGACGGCCGAGGTGGAGGCGCGGATCGGAGCGCTCGTGAAGCAGGCGGTGAGCTGAGGCGCGTATCCGGATCCGGGGGGGGGGTTAGGGTGCGCCGGTGGAGGACATGAGTCACCTGTTCCGGCTGGCCGCGGAACGCGCGGCGGAATACCGGCGGTCGTTGGCGGAGCGGCCGGTCGGTGTGCCGGTCGACCGGGCCGCGGTGGCCGACGCGTTCGCGGGCCCGTTGCCCGCCGGCCCCTGCCCACCCGAGCGGGTGCTGGCCGACCTGCTCGCCGCGGCCGAGCCCGGTCTGGTCGCCAGCGCCGGCCCGCGGTACTTCGGCTTCGTGGTCGGCGGCGCGCTGCCGGCGGCGACCGCGGCCGACATCCTCGCCGCCGGTTGGGACCAGCTCGCGTTCAACGCCGTCACCTCGCCGGCCGCCATCGCCGCCGAGGCCGCCGCCGGCGGCTGGCTGAAGGAGCTGCTGGGGGTTCCGGCGTCGGCGTCGGTGGGCTTCGTCACCGGCGCCCAGGCGGCGAACACCGTCGGGCTCGCCGCCGCCCGGCACCAGGTGCTGGCCGACGCCGGTTGGGACGTGGAACGGCGGGGGCTGCTCGGGGCGCCGCCGATTCGGGTGATCGCCGGGGACGAGCGGCACGGCACCATCGACCGGTCGCTGCGCCTGCTCGGCCTCGGAGCGGACGTGGTGGAGGCCGTGCCGGCCGGGCCGAACGGCGCCGTGGACCTCGCGGCGCTGCGGGACGTGCTGCGAGCCGGCTCCCCTGGCCCGACCATCGTGTGCCTCCAGGCGGGCAACGTGAACACCGGCGCCTGCGACGAGTTGCGCGAGGCGTGCGAGTTGGTCCACCGGCACGGTGGATGGGTGCACGTGGACGGGGCGTTCGGGCTGTGGGCCGCGGCGAGTCCGGCCCGGCGGCACCTGGTGGACGGGCTGGAACTGGCGGACTCGTTGGCCTGCGACGGCCACAAGTGGCTCAATCTCCCGTACGACTCGGCCTTCGCGTTCTGCGCCCGGCCCGAGGTCCACGCGGCGGCGATGTCGTACGCCGCGGCGTACCTGGTCGGTTCCGGCGGCGCGCCGGTGGGCGCGGATCTCACCGCCGAGTCCTCGCGCCGGGCGCGGGGGTTCGCCGTCTGGGCCGGGCTGCGGGAGCTGGGCCGCGACGGTGTCGCGGCGGTGGTGGACCGGTGCTGCGCGCTGGCCCGCCGGTTCGCCGAGGGCCTGACCGCGGCCGGGTTCGAGGTGGCGAACGAGGTGGTCCTCAACCAGGTGCTGGTCGGCTTCGGCGACGACGCGCGCACCGACCGGGTGGTGGCGGCGGTGCAGGCGGACGGCACCTGCTGGGCGGGCGGTACGACGTGGCGGGGGCGGCGCCTGATGCGGCTCTCGGTGTCGAACGCCACCACGACCGAGGCGGACGTGGACCGGTCGGTCGCCGCTATCACCCGCCTCGCCGCCTGACGACGACTCCTCATGGTCGCCAGGCGGCGAGCACCCGGTCAGGGTGTCGTGAGGATGACGAGTTGCTGGGTCGCCCGGGTCATGGCGACGTAGCGGTCGACGGCTCCTTCGATGCCGTCGCCGAACGCCTCCGGGTCGACGAGGACGACCAGGTCGAACTCGAGGCCCTTCGACAGCTCCGGGGTCAGCGACCGGACGCGGGGCGTCGCCCGGAAGGTGGGATAGCCGATGACGCAGGCGATCCCCTCGGCATGCGCGGCGAGCCAGGTGTCGATGATCGAACCCAGATCAGCAACCGATCCGTATCCGACCGGGACGCCGCCGCTGCGGATGGAGGTCGGCACGTTGGCGTCGGGGAGCGCGACCCGGATGACCGGCTCGGCCTCCGCCATGACCTCCTTCGGGGTCCGGTAGTTGATGCCCAGGGTGGCCAGGTCGATCCGGTCGAGCCCGATCCGCTCGAGCCGTTCCTGCCACGACTCCGTGAACCCGTGCCGGGCCTGGGCGCGGTCCCCGACGATCGTGAAGCTCCGGGACGGGCAACGGAGCAACAGCATCTGCCACTCCGCGTCGGTCAGCTCCTGGGCCTCGTCCACGACGACGTGCGCGAACGGGCCGGCGAGCGGGTCCGGATCGGCGCCGGGCAGCGCGGTCTCGTCGACCAGGGCGTCCCGCAGGTCCTGATGGCGCAGCATCGTCAGCAGGCCTTCACCGTCGTCATAGGCATCAGCCTCGATGAGGTCGTCGGCGACCGTGGCCACGCGCGCGCGTTCGGCGGCGACGGTGGCGTCGTGCCGGCGCCGGCGCCCGGACGCCTCCGCGTCGCCGAGTCGCTGCCGTGCCGCGTCCAGGAACGGCAGGTCGGACACCGTCCAGGCGCGGGAGTCGGCACGCTGCAACGTCCGAACGTCGTCGGGGCTGAGCCAGGGGGCGCATTTCCGCAGGTAGGCGGGGACCGACCACAGGTCTCCGACGAGGTCGGTCGCGTCCAGCAGCGGCCAGGCGCGGTTGAAGGCCGTGCGCAGCTCCCGGTTCCGCAGCAGTGACCTGCGGATCAGGTCGTCCGGTTCGTCGCCGTCGTACTTGTCCGTGAGGATCGTGACCAGCTCTTCCCACACCTCGTCACGCGCCTCGTTGTGCGGGGTGCCGGGCCCAGGCGCCTCGAACGCCTCGGCCCAGTCGTCGGCGCTCAGCCAGATGTCGGACTCGTCGGTCGTGACCGTCATCCCCTTGGTCGGCGGCTCCTCGTAGAACCTGACGGCCGCCTCGATCGCCGTGACCAGGTCCGCGGACGACTTCAGGCGCGCCACGTCCGGGTCGGCCTCGACGGTCGCCGCGGCGCCCTCGGGGACGAGGTCCCGCAGGGTGCAGGTCTGCACGTCCTCCTCGCCGAGGCTGGGGAGGACGTCGCCGACGTAGGCGAGGTAGGGCTGGTGCGGACCGACGAACAGCACGCCGCCCCGGCCGTGACCGAGGCGAGGGTCGGCGTAGCGGAGGTAGGCGGTCCGGTGCAGGGCCACGACGGTCTTCCCCGTGCCCGGACCGCCGTCGACGACGAGCGCGCCGCTCGATCCCGCGCGGATGATGGCGTCCTGGTCGGCCTGGATGGTGCCGAGCACGTCCCGCATCCGGGCCGACCGGCTGCTGCCCAGGCTGGCGATGAAGGCGGACTGGTCGTCGAGCGCGGCGTGCCCCTCCAACCCTTCCGGGGTGAACACCTCGTCCCAGTAGTCGCTGACCCGGCCGCGGGTCCAGCGGTATCTGCGGCGGCTCGCCAGACCCATCGGGTTGGCGTGGGTCGCGCCGAAGAACGGCTCGGCCGCGGGGGAGCGCCAGTCCAGCAACAGTCGGCGACCCGCGCTGTCCGTGAGGCCGCGTCGTCCGATGTACACGGGTTCGGCCTGGTCCGCGCTGACCATGCGGCCGAGGCAGAGGTCAAGGCCGAAACGACGCAACGTGCGCAGCCGAGCGGCCAGCCGCCGGACCTCCATGTCCCGGTCCGACGCCTGCCGGCCCTTGCCGCCGGGTGCCTTGCGCGCGGCGTCGAGGCGCTCGGACAGGTCGACGAACAACCGGTCGAGGCTCTCCGCCATGGCCGCGAAGTGCTCCTCGTCGCGGGCGATCAGCGTCGGGTCGGCCTTGGCCGAGAGATGGTCGGGAAGATCGAACACACTGGCCGACCCATACGTTGGCAACACCATACGCACTTCGCGATTCCCCCAATACCGCAGGTTCCTGACCTAGGCCAGCGATTCTGCGGCACCACCCGGGTCTTGCCGCAAGCCCCCGGGTGCGCTATACCTTGGAGGTGGAGGGGAGTGGTTTTGTCCTTCCCTCGTCCCCTTCGTGATCTGCCGCGCTAGCGCGGCGTCAACACGCAGAACTCGTTGCCGTCGGGGTCGGCCAGCACCATCCAGTCGACATCGCCCTGGCCGATGTCGATGCGAGTCGCCCCGAGGGAGAGCAGACGGTCGACCTCTGCCTGCTGGTCACCGTGGGCAGGCGGCGCGAGGTCGAAGTGCAGTCGCTGCTTGCCCGTCCTCGGCATCAGCGGTGGGCCGCCCCACGTGATCTTCGATCCGCCGAGCGGCGACTGGATCGCGGTCTCCTGGTCCTGGTCCCAGACCAGCGGCCAGCCCAGTGCCTCGCTCCAGAAGTAGCCGACCTCCTGCGTGCCGTCGCAGGACAGCGCTCCGATGAAGCCGCAGCCGGCGAGGAAGTTGTTGCCCGCCTCGATGACGCAGAACTCGTTGCCCTCGGGGTCGGCCAGCACCACATGACCCTCCTCGGGGCGCTGGCCGACGTCGATGTGCCGTGCGCCGAGCTCCAGCGCCCTGGCCACCGTCCGCTGCTGGTCCTCCGGGAACGTGCTCGTCAGGTCGAAGTGGCTCCGGTTCTGGCCGACCTTCGGCCGCTCGGTCGGAAGGAAGCGCAACCGGAACCCGGTGTCATCGCTGGGCAGGAGCGTGATGCCGTCCTGGGGATCATCGGCCAGGTCCCGACCCAGGACCCCGGCCCAGAACCGTGCGAGACGCAGTGGATCGTTCGCGTCGAAGCTGAGCGCGAACAGTTGACAAGCCATCCCTTGTCATCTCCGATCCGTTGGCTGACCGCTGTCGACAGGACGCCCTACCGGCCGTCGAGCGGGAGCCTAGGGTGAGCCCGTGTCACCCGCAGCCGAGTTTTCGGCGGCCTGTGGGTCAGGCCCCGGGGATCAGCACGCTCAGGCAGGTGACGCAGCCCTCGAGCTTCTCGAACTCGTCGATGTCGACGACGACCGGCGTGAAGCCGAGGTCCGCCACGAGCGCCGCGGTGCGCGGCGCCGACGCGGCCAGGAGCACGAGGTTGTCCCCGAGGGGTACGACGTGGCAGCCGGCCTCCTCGTCGACCGCGCGCGTCGGGTGTCGGAGCGCGGTGCCGTCGAGCAGGTCCGGCAGCGCGAGGAGGGTGCCGTCGGGCAGCGCGGTCACGGCCGACTTGAGATGCAGCACCTCGCGCAGCGGGACCGGGATCACCGTGCGCCCGCGGGTCGCCAGGTGGTCGCGCAACTGGGCCACGCCCTCCGCGTCGGTGCGGCCGCCCCGGCCCACGTAGACCGTGGTGCCGACCTGGAGCACGTCGCCGCCGTCCAGCGTGCCGGGAGCCTCGATGCGCACGACCTCCAGCCCGGCCTCGCGGACCGCCTTCTCCGTGCCGGGGATCTCCGGACGGCGTTCCGGCGCGCCCGGCCGGGTGATCACCGCCAGGTCGGCGCAGACCACGACGGTGTCCTCGACGAACACCGAGTCCGGGCACTGCTCGGCGGCGTCGACCTCGCGTACCTGCCAGCCGGCCCCGGCGAGCGCGGCCACGTACGCCTCGTGCTGACGCCGGGCGCGCGCGACGTCCACGTCGGTGCGCTCGATGTGGGTGACCAGCCCCTCGGCCAGCCGGTCGCTGGGTCGCCGGACCAGGGCAGTGCCTCGCGCCATGCCCCCAGTCTGCCCGCGCCCGCCGGACGAGCTCAAGGGGGCCGAACAGGTCCTTCCCCTACCTGGGTCGGGCCCTGGTGATCTCGCCCCGGATGGGCAGCCAGTAGAAGGGGATGAACGCGGCGATCACGGCCACGCCGAGAGCGGGGAGCAGGGCGCCCAGGAGGGTTCCGACGGCGATCCAGGTGAGGGCGAGCCGGAAGCGCCGGCCGATGGCGCGCACGCCGGCGGAGTCGATCGTGGACACGAGCAGCCGGCGGTGGCGACGGACGTACGCCCAGATGGCGTTGAACAGGACAGCGGCCAGTTCGAACGCGATGCCGTGCAGGACGACGGCGGTGCGCTGCCCGTGCCCGTCGCGGAACGCCTCGGCCAGCACGGACGCGGCGAACGGCAGGAACGCGATGTCCATCAGCAGCACGGTGTTCAGGAACAGCACCATCCGGTCGGCGGTGCGGATCTGGTCGAACATGACGTGGTGGTTGGCCCACACCTGCCCGATCAGCATGAAGGTGACGGCGTAGGCCAGGTAGGACGGCCAGAGGGCGGCAAGGCCGTGGAGCAGGTGCCGGGTGTCCTGGGGCGGGCGGATCTCCAGGACCAGCAGGGTGACGGCGATCGCGATGACCGCGTCGCTGAACGCGACGACCCGCGACGGGTCGCGCTCCATGCCGAACGGGGTGGAGCATCCCGGCCCGCGAACAGATTCTGTCACCGTCCCAGCGTCGGGCACCGGACGCCGAGGCCCGCGAAGCCGGGCGGCGTGTCACCGACCGTTGAGCTGCTGGCCGCCGCTCGCGGTGTCGCCCTCGGCCGGCCCACCGAGCCAGGCGCGGATGCCGGCGAGCGCGGTGGGGCCGTAGTCGTCGTCCACGCCGCGGGCGAGGTCCGCGATCGAGATCGCCTCCAGGGCGGCGCGCCAGGCGGCGTCGGCGCCGGCCATCGCCCGGGCCACGGGGCACGGCCGGGTGCAGGCCTCCTGCGGTGTCGCCAGGGGCCCGCGCTGGCGGATCTCGGTGCACACGAACGCGGGCTGCGCGCCGTCGACGGCGGTGACGACGTCGAGCATGGTGATCAGTTCGGGCGCCCTGGTCAGGACATAGCCGCCGGCCTTGCCCTGGACTGAGGTCACGAGGCCGGCCCGGGAGAGCGCCTGCAGCTGTTTGGCCAGGTAGCTGCCGGAGACGTCATGCAGCTCCGCGAGCCGGGCGGCCGGCACGGGCTCCGTCGCCGTGGTCAGCACCACGCAGCAGTGCAGCGCCCACTCGACCCCGCCTGACAGCTTCACCCGACCACCCCCCGCTTGACTCGGACAAAGTCTATCCGACTATTGTCTCGGACAGAAATTATCCGAGTTCGAGGCCGCGTCCTCGGCGAAGCCGGCGTGCGCTGAGGCACGCCGTGGAAGGGTGAGAGCCATGAAGCTCACCGTCATCGGTGGCACCGGACTGATCGGCTCGCAGGTGGTCCAGAAGCTGACCGCGGCCGGACACCAGGCCGTCCCCGCAGCGCCCTCGACCGGCGTCGACCTGCTCACCGGGGACGGCCTCGACCGGGCGCTGGAGGGTGCCGACGTCGTCGTCAACGTCGCCAACTCGCCGACCTTCGACGAGGCCTCGCTCGACTTCTTCCGTACCACCATGAACAACCTGCTGGCCGCCGGGGAGCGGGCCGGCGTCGGGCACCAGGTGGTCCTCTCGATCGTCGGCGTGGACCAGGTCCCCCAGCTCGACTACTACCGCGCCAAGACCCTGCAGGAGGACCTGCTCCGGCAGGGGCCCACGCCGTACTCCATCGTGCGGGCCACGCAGTTCTTCGAGTTCGTGAACGCGATCCTGTCCTGGACCTCGAACGACAGCACGGTCCGCCTGCCCGCCACCCGCCTCCAGCCGATGGCCGCCGCGGACGTCGTCGACGCGGTCGTCGACGTGGCCACCGGGACGCCGCTGAACGGCATCCGCAACGTCGCCGGCCCGGACGTCTTCGCCCTGGACGACCTCGGGCGGGTCACCCTGGCCGCACTGCAGGACAATCGGAACGTCGTCACCGACGACGAGGCCGGCATGTTCGCGGTGGCGGGGCGCGACGTGCTGATCCCGGGCCCGGACGCACGCCTGGCGCCCACGCACTACCAGGACTGGATGCGGTCCACCCGCTGACCGGGCGCGCGGCGTGCGGTGACGACCAGGATCAACGCCGTCCTGGGCCCGGCGGTTCGCGGAGGCGCTCGACCAGTTCGCGCGCCGCCTCGGTGAACGGCTGGTCGGACTCGCACGGCCGGTGTCCCTGGATCGGCGGTGGAACGCTGTCGCCGGGCGGCGCCACCACGCCGACGGGATCCCGCAGCCGGCGGTCCACCGTTGCCGCCGCGCCGCCGGCCGGCGGATGGCCCGAGAAGATCCTGCCGCCGACGGGGTCGGTGTCGCGCCACAGGTTCAGCCACCGCCAGCCGACCCGGGCGCCGATCTCGTGCAGCACCTCGTCGTCGAGGTAGGCGGGGAACAGCCGGGCGTAGAGCCGGCGCAGCGGTGACCCGTAGGTGAGCAGGGCGACCCGGCCGCTGACCCGCGGCGGCAACTGGAGCACCGTGGCGGCGGCCAGTACCGAACCGTGGCTGTGCCCGGTGAGCAGCACCCCGTTGCCGCGTTCGACCAGGTAGGTGATCCGTCGGGCCAGCTCCGGCACGGCGCGTTCGGCGTAGCAGGGCGGCGCGAACGGGTGGGCGGCCCGGGGCCAGAAGGTGCCCAGGTCCCACAGGACGCCGACGTGGCGCCGGAACTCGATCGTCCGGTAGGCGAAGATCGCGCCGACCACCAGGCCGAGGATGATCGCGGCGGTCACCCAGCTGGCGAACGCGATGGCGAAGGTGACCAGGTCGGCCGGCACCCCCGCGTTCCGTTCGACGACGTCGCCCGGAAGCAGCTTGAGCAGGCCGATGGTGGTGGTGGCCGTGGCGAGCCCGGCGAGGCAGGCGTAGACCACGGCCAGCGGTATCAGGGTCTCGGTGAACCGGGCCTGCGCCACCGCCTTCCGCACCTGCCGCAGCCGGGGCCCGGCTCCCGGCGGCGGGTCCGGGTGGTCGCGCGCCACGATCGCCGCCGCGGCGCGGAACCGGCCGGGTCGCGAGATCAGGGTCATCAGGCCCGCGACGACCAGGGTGATCAGCACCGCCCGGAGGAAGCCGAAGATCGCCCAGGTGTACGCCCCGGGCGGTCCGGCGGCCACACCCGCAGCCGTCCGCGTGTCCCGGTCCAGGAAGTCGGCCACCCGGTAGACCAGTTCGGCGGAGTACGCCACGGCCAGGCTGATCGCCGCGGCCGTCATTGCCAACGCTCCGAGCCCGAGCAGCGGCGTGGCGTCCGGCCGCCGGTCCCGGCGCCAGAGCAGCACCGCCCCCAGCGCGATCAGCAGGGCCGTCTGGGTGACGAACAGCCCGGTCAGGATCGAGTCGTAGCCGGGCAGGCCGCCCCCCGCACGCCACGGCGCCGGGCTGGCCAGGACGTGGGCCGTGACCACGGCGGTGAGCGCCACGGCGATCGTCCGCAGCGTGCCGGTGATCCGGTCGAGCCGCCGGTCCGTGGCCCGCCGGTCGATCAGCGGGGGCGTGCAGAGCAGCACCACGCAGGTGGCCAGCACGGCCCCGGTGACGACCGCCAGCGCGACGGTGCCGGCCGAGGCGCCGGGCGCGGCCCGGGCGGCGAGCAGCGTGACGTCCAGTGTCGCGAACGCCGCCGCGACGTGGATCGAGCGCAGCCGACCCACCAGCGGTTCGGCATCCCACCGGCCAACGGCGCCGAGCCGGTGCCCGGAGGCCGCCGCCTCGGGGGCGCGGAACGCCTCGAACACCCGCCCCGGGCGCGCACCGGCCCGCCAGAGCAGGCCGACGGCCGCAACCGGCACCAGCGCCAGCACCGCCAGCCGCAACCCGGCCGGTCGCCCGCCCAGCCAGGACAACCATCCGCGCCCGGCCAGGCAGCGCGGCGAGGCCATGCACTTCCACGCGATCAGGTCCAGGGCGACGCCGGCGGCGGCGAGCACGTACAGGGCGGTGAGCGTGAGCGCCAGCAGTCGGCACAGGGATCTGACGGCCGCGTCGGAGCCACGGTTCGCCGGGCGCATCCAGATCGCCACGTTGACCAGCATGAACGGCAGCAGGAACACCAGCGACAGGGTCCGGGCCATGGTTCCGGAGGGCAGGTCACCCCAGCGGTACGCCTCTCGCGTCACCCGCGCGCTGCCGTCCGACGCCCGGTGGCGAGGCCGGTAGAAGCCCCCGCTGCGGTCGCCGGCGACCTGCTCGGTCTGCAGCATGTCCAGCACCTGGCCGGCGCTCGCGCCGGAGGCCCCGTGCACCCGCAGCTCCACCACGTCATGGGGCCTGCCCGGCCCGGTCCACCGCGCTGCGTCCGACATCGGCCCCCCGAGCCGTCCTGGGGGTCCGAACCGGGTGGGCCCGGCCGAGGTGGGCCCCGCCGCTCGTGGCGGTCTACCCCGCCCGGCCGGGTCCAACCTCGGGCACCGGGTCACCGCTCAGGTCGACGGCTGGCTGTCGAGGGTCTCACGCAGGATGTCGGCGTGCCCGGCGTGCTGGGCCGTCTCGGCGATGACGTGCAGCAACACCCGGCGTACGCTGCGCACCGCGCCGGGCTCCTGCCAGGGGGCGTCCGGCACGGGGTGCGTCGCGGACAGGTCGGGGACGGCGGCGACGATCTCCTCGGTGCGGGCGGCGACCTGCTCGTAGCGGGCGAGGATCCCGTCCCGCGTCTCGCCGGGCAGCACCCGGAAGCCGTTCTCATGGTCGATCAGCCACTGCGGGACCTCCCGCGCGGTACCCGCCATGAGGTCGGCCCAGGTGACCCCGTCGGGCAGGTCGAAGCGCATCGCCGACGGGCCCTCGACCACGAAGCGGAGCCACGCTTCCTCCATGGCCGTGACGTGCTTGATGAGCCCGCCCAGGCACAGCGCGCTGACCGTCGGCCGCTCGCCGAGCTGCGCGTCGGTCAGTCCGCGGACGGTGGTGGTGAGGGCCGCTCGCGCGGTCGCGAGGTCGGCGAGCAGGTCGGCGCGCTCGGCGTCGAGGGTTGCGGGAGGCGTGCTGGTGGCGCTCATGGTGTTCGGGCCCTTCCGGTCGGTGTCGATGACTGGCACGCGACCACCGTCGCAGGAGAAGAGGTCAGGAAGTGGCCTCTTCTCCGGGCATCATGGAAAACATGCCGAAGACCTCCGCGCGACTGCTGGCCCTGCTCTCGCTGCTCCAGGCCCGGCGCGACTGGCCGGGGGCGCTCCTGGCCGAGCGCCTGCAGGTCAGCCCGCGCACCGTGCGCCGCGACGTCGACCGCCTGCGCGAGCTCGGCTATCCCGTCGCGGCCCTCAAGGGGCCCGACGGCGGCTACCGGCTGGACGCCGGTGCGGAACTGCCGCCGTTGCGGTTCGACGACGAACAGGCCGTCGCGCTGGCCATCGCCCTCCAGATCGCCACCACGACCGGCGCCGGCATCGAGGAGGCCGCCGTGCGCGCGCTGCACACCGTCCGGCAGGTGATGCCCGCACGGTTGCGCCGCCGGATCGACATGCTCCAGGTCACCGCCGTCGCGCGGCCCGCGACCCGCCCGATCCCCACCGTCGACAGCGGCGTGCTCATGGCACTCAGCGCCGCCGTCCACGCCCGCGAGGTGCTGCGCTTCGACTACATCCGCGCGACCGCGGCGCGGGGCGCCGGCGAATCGGAGCCGGCGCCGCCGCGCCGGGTGCAGCCACACCACCTCGTCGTCTGGGGCGGGCGGTGGTATCTCGTCGCCTGGGACCTCGACCGCGAGGACTGGCGCACCTTCCGGGTCGACGGGATCACCCCGCGCATCCCCACCGGCCCCCGGTTCACCCCGCGCGAGCTGCCCGGAGGCGATGTGGCCACCTTCGTGGCCCGCAAGTTCCGGGGCTCCGGCGGCCCCGGAGACTGGCCCTGCCGAGGGGAGGTGGTCCTCGACCTGCCGGCCGCCGTCGTGTCCCGCTACACCCGCGACGGGCTGGTCGAGGAACTCGGCCCGGACCGCTGCCGGCTCGTCCTGGGCTCCTGGTCCTGGCCCGGCCTGGCCGCCGCCCTCGGCGCGTTCGACGCCGACCTCGAGGTCGTCGGCCCGGCCGAGCTCAGGGACGCCTTCGCGCGCCTGGCCCGCCGCTACGCCGACGCGGCAACCGGGGACCCCGGTCGCCCGAGCCGGTCAGGCCGTCCGCCGACCGTGCCCCAATGACAGCAGCAGGCCGGCGGCGGCCAGGGCGGCTCCGGCGACGGGGGCGTACCCCGGGAGGCCGGTGGGAATGCCCAGGTAGACGGTGATGCCGAGGATGCGGGACAGGCCCCAGGGCAGCAGCGCCAAATGGTCGTTCCACACGGTCAGCGCGCTCGCATGGTAGAGGCGCTGCCGCGGCTTGCCGTCCGAGCCGGCGCGCCGCGCCCGGCGAGCCGCAGGGCGGCCGCGACGGAGGCGCCCAGCGCGATCGTGAGCAGCGCGGAGATCAGCAGGGTGTGCCGACCACCGACGGCGGCGACGACCGGGCCGCCGAGCAGCGTGCCCAGCGCGGTGGCGGGAGTGGTCAGCGCGGTGCGGGCGGCGAGCACGCGACTCAGCGCCTGCGGTGGGGCGCCGCGCTGGAACAGCGCCGTGGAGATGGCCGTGAACGGCCCGTAGATCAGGCCACCGAGGCCGAGCCCGACCAACCCGGGCGCGACGGCATCGGTGAGCCCGAGGGGAAGCAGGGCGACGCCCCAACCGACGATGATGCCCACCACCACGGGCCAGGGCGGGCGGTTCCGCAGCAGCGCCGCCCCGAGTGCGCCGATCGTCGCCCCGACGCCGAACACCGTCCAGTACAGGCCCAGCAGGCCCGGTGAGCCGTGCAGCCCGTGGGCGACGTGGACCGGTAGGGCCACCTCGACCGGGCCGTAGAGGAAGAAGAACGCGCAGGTGACCACGAGCAGCCCGAGCAGGCGTGGCCGGTCGAGGATGGTGCGCCAGCCCCCGTGCTCCGGCGCGGCCGGCGCCGCCGCGACGGCGGCGACCGGTCGGGCGGAGACCGTCCAGCCGGCCACCGCCAGGACCGCGAAGCTCGCCGCGTCCACCCCGATCACCCAGCCCGGACCGACCAGGGCGGTCAGGCCGCCGGCCAGGGCGGGACCGACCACGAAGGACGCCTGGGCGAACGTGGAGAGCAGCGCGTTGCCGGTCAGCCGGTCCTCCTCCGGCAGCACCTCCGCGACGAGCGTGTAGGCCCCGGCGCTGCCCCAGGCGTGCAACAGCGAGGAGACCGCCAGCAACGCCACGTAGACCACGGGGTCCAGCGCGTCCGCCACCGCCAGGATCGCGACCGCGCCCAGCGCCACGGCTCGCAGCGAGGCGTCCGCCGCCACCAGTCGCGACGCGCGCAGCCCGCGCACCAGCCGGGCGAGCACGGCCGCGCCGATCGGGGCCGGCAGCGCGTACGCCGCCACCGCCAGCCCGGTCCAGACCCCGGCCTGACCCGACGGGGCGATCTGGACCGCGAGCCACGCCACCGCGACCATGCTCATGCCGTCGCCGAGGGCGGAGACCAGCATGCCGGGCAGGATCCGGCGAAGGATCGGCTGTCTCAACAGCCGGCCGACCGAGCCGACCCATGACCGCGCACCAGACCCGAGGTTCATCTCTCCCGCTCCGTTTCCTGTGACCGATCCGCCGCTGTCGAGCGTCGCCCGGCAGGGCCGTGGCCGGCATCGGTGCCGACCACGGAACGCACCGCTGATTCCGGGTACGGAGGGGTACGGGAGGATGGGCGCATGGCGGCGACGGTGGAGATCTCGGCTCGCGAGGCCGAGGTGCTGGCGCTGGTGGGGGAGCACCTCAGCAACGCCGAGATCGGGGCCCGGCTGTTCATCTCGGTGCGCACCGTGGAGAGCCACGTCTCCTCGCTGCTGCGCAAGCTGGAGGTGCCGGATCGGCGGGCGCTCGCCCAGCGCGCGCCGGAGCCGGGTCGCGCCGACCGGTCCCACCCGGCGCCCGTCCTGCCCACGCCGCTGACCTCGTTCGTCGGCCGGGCGCGGGAGCGGGCCGAGCTGACCGAGCTGATCAAGACGCACCGGCAGGTGACCGCGGTCGGCCCCGGCGGCGTGGGCAAGACCCGCCTCGCGTTGACGCTGGCCGCGGAGACCGCCGGCGAGTACGCCGACGGGGTCTGGTTCGTCGACCTGGTCCCGGTCAGCGACCCGGGCGCCTCGGTGGTCGCGGCCGCCGTCGCCGGCGCGCTCGGCCTCGGCGAGCAGCCGGGCGCCGGCCTGGACGAGTCGGTGCTCGCCGCGCTGGCCGACCGGCACGCCCTGCTGGTGCTCGACAACTGCGAGCAGGTACGGGACGGGGTGGCGCCGTTCGTCGAGCGGCTGCTCGCGACGTGCCCCCGGGTGACGGTGCTGGCGACCAGCCGGGCCCGGCTCATGGTGCCGTTCGAGCGGGTGTATCCGGTCCCGCCGCTCTCGTTGGCCGGCGACGGCGAGTCGGACGCGGTCGAACTGTTCATGGAGCGGGCGGCGGCGGTGGGCCGGCCGCCGGATCCCGCCCTGCGCGAGCACATCGCCGTGGTCTGCGCGCGGCTGGACGGCGTGGCGCTGGCGATCGAGCTGGCCGCCGCCCGGTGGTCCACGCTCGGGCTGGACGGCCTCACCGCCGGCCTGTCCGACCAGCTCCGGATGCTCGCCGGCGGCTCCCGCGCCGATGACCGGCACCGCTCGGTGCGGGCGGCGCTGGACTGGAGCCACGCCCTGCTGGAGCCGGCCGATCGCGAGCTGCTGCGCCGGGTGTCGGTGTTCGTGGCGCCGTTCACCGTCGCGGCGGCGGCGGAGGTGGCCGGGGCCGAGGCAGCGGTGGTCGCGGACGGGTTGGCCCGGCTCGCCGAGCAGAGCCTGCTGGTGGTGACGGCGTCCCTCGGGGGGACCGGGTACCGGGCGCTGGAGACCATCCGCCAGTACGGCACGGAGCGGCTCACCGAGGCCGGCGAACTGGTCGACGCCCGGACCCGGCACCTTCGCTGGTGCCTGGCCGAGGCCGCCGGCCTGGCGGTGGTGCGGGCGGACTGGCGGGCCCGCTTCGACCCGGTGGCGGACGACCTCCGGGCCGCCCTGGCGTGGGCGGCCGACCGGCCGGAGCAGCGCGTCGACGCGTACCGCCTCGGCCGGCACCTCGCGGAGCTGACCTTCACCCGCACTCTGGTCGGCGAGTCCCAGCTGCGCTTCGAGCAGGCGGCCGCGCTCGCGGACGACCCGGCCGACAGCGCGTCGATGCTCCGGCAGGCCGGGGCCGTGGCCGGCTGCCGGATGCGGGGTGACGACATGTACCGCTTCCACCGCGCGGCCGCGGACGCCGCCCGCCGGTCGGGGGACACCGCCGGCGCTGCCGCGGACCTGGCGACCGCCGCCACCAACGCGTACCGGTTCTGGAGCAAGTTTGCCCGGCTCACGCCGGAGGAGGAGGCGGTCGGGCTCATCACCGAGGCGCGGGAGCTGGCCGGCGACGACCCGGCCGCCCGGGCCGCGCTGGCGCTGGCCGAGGCCGGGGTGCTCACCGACGCGTTCGGCGCCGCCCAGGGCCCGCCCGACAACGCCGTGCCGGAGACGATCGCGCGCGCCGAACGGGCGGTGGAACTCGCCCGCCGCACGGGCGACCCGCTCGCCGAGTCCGCCGCGCTCGACGCGCTCACCGGCGCAAGGAGCTGGGCCGGTGACGCGTTCGCCGCCGCGGCGACGGCGCGCCGCCGGATCACGCTGCTGTCGTCCACGCCGGACACCCCGGCCGGCACTCACGAGCTGCTGGACGCGCTCGGCATGGCCACCGAGGCCGGCCTCGGCGCGGGGGACCTGCCGGGCGCCCGTCGGTGGGCCCGGCAGCTCGCGGATCATCCGTTGCTGGCCGAGGTCGGCCATCGTGCCACGAGCTGGCTGCTGGTGGCCGACGCGCTGGCGGGCGACGTCGACGAGGTGCTCACCGGCAGCGTGCGGTTCCTCGAAGCGTGGCAGCGGGCGGGCAGCCCCGCCAGGTCGGTCCTCGGCCCGGCGGTGGCGGGTGTCGCGATGATCCACGGCCTGCGCGACGACCACGACGCCCGGCGCGAGTGGAGTGCCGTCCTGAACCGGCTCGGCACCCCGCCCGAGCACGTCTACGGCTACGGCGCGGTCTTCGACGCGATGCTCCTGCTCCACCACGGGCAGCCCGGGGAGGCGTGGGAACGGCTGGCGCCCGAGCCCGGCGAGGTGTGGAAGTGGGTCACCTGGATCTGGCTCCACTGGTATGTCGCGCTGCGTGCCGAGGCCACCGTGCTCGCCGGGCACCCGGAAGCCGGCGATCGCCTGGCCGAGACCCGGAGCGTCGTGGCCGGCAACCCGGTCGCCGCCGCCATCGTGGAGCGGGCCGGAGCGCTGCTCGACGACGACCGGGAGCGGCTGCTCGCCACGGCGGACGCGTTCGAGGCGAGCGGTTGCCGCTACCAGGCGGCGCGGACCCTGGTGCTCGCCGGCGGTGAGCACGCCACCCGCGGCGCGGCCGCGCTCGCCGGCCTCGGCCTCGCCCCGATGGCTCCTCGCTAAAGCGCAACTTTTGGTTGCGTGAGCCCGAGCCCCGGGGTAACGTCATGCGCAACCAAACGTTGCAGGAGGTTGCCATGGAGTTCGGGACCATCGAGCGCGAGATCTACGTCGAGGCGTCGCCCGAGATCGTCTTCGAGGTGGTGAGCAGCCCCGACCACCTCAAGCAGTGGTGGCCGGACGACGCCCGGTACGACCCGACGCCCGGGGCGACGGGGGAGATCGTCTTCGGCGACCGGGACGCCGGCGGGACCGTGGTGCCGTTCACCGTGGTCGACGCGCGACCGCCGCGGACGTTCTCGTTCCGGTGGACGCACCCGGCCGGCGAGGTCGCGGCGGAGGGCAACTCGCTGCTGGTCACCTTCGACCTGACCCCGTCCGGCGCCGGGACGCTGCTGAAGATGACCGAGACCGGCTTCCGCGAGATGGGCTGGGAGATCGCCGTCCTGGAGCAGCAGTACCGGGAGCACGGCACCGGCTGGGACTACTACCTGCCGCGGCTGGCGACGTATGCCGCGACGCGGGCGGTGCGGGCGTGAGCACCGGGGTGGCCGAGCAGGTCGACGACGACCTCTGGTCCGCGATCGGGGACCCGACCCGGCGCCGGATGCTCGACCTGCTGCTCATCGACGGCGACGGCACCGCCACCACGCTGAGCCAGCGGATGCCGGTGACCCGGCAGGCGGTGGCCAAGCACCTCGGCGTCCTCGACCGGGTCGGCCTGGTCCGGGCGACGCCGGCGGGCCGCGAGAAGCGCTACCGGGTGGACGACGTGCAGCTCGCCCGCGCGGTGGCCCAGTTGTCGTCGGTCGGGTCGGCGTGGGACGCCCGGCTGCGGCGGATCAAGCGGATCGCCGAGGCGATCCAGCGCAACCAACAGGACTGACCAGGAGGAGAGTCGAGATGGCGGACATTCTGCACCGGGTCGGGGTCAAGACCCCGACGCCGGAGAAGGTGTACGAGGCGCTGACGACCGTCGAGGGCCTCGCCGGCTGGTGGACCGACGACACGAAGGGGAGCGGCGAGATCGGCGGCGTCCTCGAGTTCCGGTTCCTGCCCGGCGGCTTCGACATGGAGGTCGTCGAGCTGCGGCCGTCCGAGCGGGTGGCGTGGCGGGTGGTGGACGGCCCCGAGGAGTGGCTCGGGACCACGATCGACTGGGACCTCCGCCAGGACGGCGACTACACGGTCGTGCTGTTCAAGCACCGGGGCTGGCGGGAGCCGGTGGAGTTCATGCACCACTGCAGCACCAAGTGGGGCTCGTACCTCATGAGCTTGAAATCGCTGGTGGAAACGGGCGAGGGCGCACCGTCGCCGCGGGACGTGCAGATCAGCGACTGGCACTGAGCCCGTCGACGGTGTCGTTCGAAACCATGCCGACCGGGTAGACGCCGGCCGCGCCCGCTGTCGTCGGGCCAACGGACGGAAAGGGACGGCAATGACCAGGATCGGCATCATCATCGGGAGCACGCGTCCCGGGCGTAACGGGGAGACCGTGGCCCGCTGGGTCCACGAGATCGCCGCCAAGCGCGACGACGCCCAGTACGAGCTCGTCGACATCAAGGACTTCGACCTCCCACACCTCGACGAGATGGCGCCCCCGTCGCTCGGGCAGTACGCCCAGCCGCACACCCTGCGGTGGGCCGAGAAGATCGCGTCCTTCGACGGCTACGTCTTCGTCACGCCGGAGTACAACCACTCCACCTCCGGAGCGTTGAAGAACGCGATCGACTTCCTCTACGCGGAGTGGAACAACAAGGCGGCCGGGTTCGTGAGCTACGGCAGCGTCGGCGGCACCCGGGCGGTGGAGCACCTCCGCCTGGTTGTCGCCGAGTTGCAGATGGCGGACGTCCGGGCCCAGGTCGCGCTCTCGCTCTTCACCGACTTCGAGAACTTCAGCGTCTTCAAGCCCGGCGATCATCAGGTCGGCGCGGTGAACACGATGCTCGACCAGTTGACCGCCTGGAGCGGCGCCATGGCCAGCCTGCGGGCCGGCACCACGATGGCCACTCCTCAGTCCGCCACGTAGCGGTCGGGCGGTGCCACGGGTCCGGCCGATGAGTTCCGGCCGGTGCCGCAGTCTGCCGAGGGACGGATCAGGAACTGAGGAGGAAGCGTCCCATGGGCAAGCTCGTCGTGACGGAGTTCGTGACGCTGGACGGGGTGGCACAGGCGCCGGGGCAGCCCGACGAGGACCGCGCCGGCGGCTTCACCCATGGCGGGTGGCAGGCGCCGTTGCTGGACCACGAATCCGGCGACGCCATGTTCGAGCAGGCCAGGGGCATGGACGCGTTGCTGCTGGGGCGCCGCACCTACGAGATCTTCGCCGGCTACTGGCCGACGGCGCCCGCGGAGATCCCCTTCACCGGACTGCTCAACCGGGTGCCCAGGTATGTGGCGAGCCGTACGCTGCACGAGCCGCTCGACTGGGCGGGTTCGACGCTCCTCGGCGGCGACCTCGAGGAGAGCGTCGCCGCGCTCAAGGACCGCCACGACACGATCCACGTGATCGGCAGCCTCGACCTGGTGCAGTCGCTGCTGCGCCTCGGCGTGGTGGACCGGCTGAACCTGTGGCTCTACCCGCTGACGCTCGGCAGCGGCAAGCGGCTGTTCGCGCAGGGCACCGTCCCCGCGGCCTTCCGGCTCGCGGGGGCGGTGACCCATGCCGGCGGCACGCTCCAGCTGACGTACGAGACGGCGGGCGTCCCGACCTACGGCAACCTCGCCGACCAGGGCAGCTGATCCTGCTCAGTCCAGGCAGAACTCGTTGCCCTCGGGGTCGGTCAGCACGATGTGGCCGGCGCCCATCGGCGGCTCGGGCTCGTGGCGGCGTACCCGCGTCGCGCCCAGGGCGACGAGCCGGTCGCACTCGGCCTCCAGCGCCGCCATCCGCTCCTCACCCTGGAGCCCGGGCGCCGCCCGGACGTCGAGGTGGACGCGGTTCTTGGCGACCTTGTCCTCCGGCACCTGCTGGAAGAACAGCCGTGGGCCGTGCCCGGCCGGGTCCTCGATGGCCGACCTCGTGTTGCGCTGCTCCGCCGGCACGCCGATGCGGGCCAGGAAGTCGTCCCACGCGGCCAGCGGGTCGGCGCCTTCGGGCAGGTCGACTCCGGGCGGGCCGGGGTGGACGTAGCCCAGCACGTCGCGCCAGAAGGACGACAGCGCCCGCGGGTCGTGGGCGTCGAAGGTGACCTGGAAGTGGCGGCTCATCGGGTTGCTCCGTTCGTCAGGGCGTCCGTGTCCATGTCGCCCACTCTGACACCCCTGGCGGACAGGATCGGTCCGCTATCTCTGGCAGGCTGAGCGACATGGTCATGGCGGGCGGCGACGAGCGCGGTACGACGGAGCGGGTGCTGACCCTGCTCGGGCTGCTCCAGCAGCGCCCGGTCTGGACCGGCCCCGAGCTCGCCGACCGGCTCGGCGTCACGCCGCGCACGATCCGGCGGGACGTCGAGCGGCTGCGCACGCTCGGCTATCCGGTGCAGGCCAGCCAGGGGGTCGGCGGTGGCTACCAGCTCGGGCCGGGGCAGAAGCTGCCGCCCCTGCTCCTCGACGACGAGGAGGCGATCGCCACCGCGGTCTCGCTGCTCGCCGGCGCCGGTGGCGCGGTCGCCGGGGCCGGCGACGCGGCACTCCGGGCGCTGACCAAGCTCGACCGGGTGCTGCCCACCCGGCTGCGGCACGACGTGCGCGCGCTCTCCGGCGCGGTGGAGTCCTTCGGCGGAGGCCGTCCACCGGTCGACCCCGAGGCGCTCATGACGCTGGCCAGAGCCGCCCGCGACGAGGTCGAGGCCGGCTTCGACTACCCGTCCGGGAGCGAGGTGCGCCGGCGGCGGGTGGAGCCCTACCGCCTGGTCGCCTCCGACCGGCGCTGGTACCTCCTCGCCTACGACCTCGACCGCGACGACTGGCGCAGCTTCCGCGTCGACCGGATGACCGACGTGTCCGCACGCACCTGGCGCTTCCGCCCCCGCGCGGCGCCGGACGCGGCGACCTACGTGCAGGAGGCGGTGGCGAGCCGGGCCTACCCGCACCGGGCGCGCTTCCTCGTGCACGCGTCGGCCGACACGGTGCGCGCGCAGATTCCGGCGTCGGCGGCGGTGGTACGACGGCGGGACGGCGAGCGCTGCGAGGTGCTCAGCGGCGCCGGCAGCCTCGACTTCGTGCTCATGCACGTCCTCCTGCTGGGCCACGACTTCGAGGTGCTCGACCCGCCCGAGCTCGGCAGGCGCTGCCGCGCGCTGGCGGAGCGACTGCTGGCGGCCGGCGCGACGATCGCACCGGCGCCCGGCACGGCCGAGCCGTGAGCCGCGGAGCCGGCCCGGCGCCGGGCGGACCCGTGGTCAACCGGCCGGGGTGACGGTGGCGTGCGACCCGACGGCCTCGACGTCCCACCGTCGGCCACCGGCCAGGACGTGGCGCAGCCGGATCCGTCCGATCTCGTCGGGGAGGTGGGGCTCGGCGACCAGCCGATCGCCCTGCGGGTGCAGGCCCAGCATCGTGCGCAGGAGCAGTAGCGGCGCCCCACTGGCCCAGGCCTGCGGGTTGCAGGCGGTCGGGTAGGGGACCGGCCGCGGGCCGAAGGACCGGTCGTAGCCGGAGAACGCCTCGGGCAGGCGGTAGTCGGAGTGGGCCGCGGCCTCCATCATCGCCCTGGCGATCCGGTTCGCCTCCTTCCGATGGCCGTAGCGGGCCAGCCCGGCGGCGATGATCGAGTTGTCGTGCGGCCAGACCGTGCCGGTGTGGTAGCCGATGGGGTTGTAGCCGGTGTCGGCCGTGGAGAGCGTGCGTACGCCCCAGCCGGAGAACATCTCCTCGGACATGAGGTGGGCGGCGACGCGTCCGGCCCGGTCCTCCGGAACGATCCCGCTCCACAGCAGGTGGCCCATGTTCGAGGTCATCGAGTCGATCCGGCGCTTGTCGCCGTCGAGGCCCAGGGCGTAGTAGCCGCCCCGGTCGGGGATCCAGTAGTCCCGGTTGAACTGCTCGCGCAGCTGAGCGGCCTCGGCGCGCAGCCGTCGGGCCAGGTCCGGGTCCCGCCACGGGCCCTCGGCGAGTTCGGCCATCCGCAGCTTCGCGTCGTAGGTGTAGCCCTGCGTCTCGCAGGTGGCGATCGGCAGCACGGGCAGGGTGCCGTCGGCGTGTTGCACCCCGTCCGGGGAGTCCCGCCAGCACTGGTTGCCGAGTCCCTGCGCGGAGCGGGTGGCGTACTCGACGTAGCCGTCGCCGTCGAGGTCGCCGTGGCGGTCGATCCACCCCAGGGCGGCGTCGGCGTTGGGGCGCAGTCGGCACACCAACTCGTCGTCGCGGCTCCACCGCCAGTACTCCGACAGCAGGATCAGCCACAGCGCGGTGGTGTCGGCGCCGCCGTAGTAGGGCTGGTACGGCTTGAGCCCGAGCTGCGTGAGTTCCCCGGAGCGGTACTCGTGGAAGATCTTGCCCGGTTCCCGGTCGGTGAAGTCGTCGAAGGTCGTCGACTGGTGCGCGGCCAGCACGACGAGGGCGCCGCGCGCGACGTCGGGGCCGCAGATCATCGTCTGGTACGCCGTGATCAGGGTGTCGCGGCCGAAGACGGTGAGGAACCAGGGCAGACCCGCGGCGATCAACACCACCGACTCACCGCCGATGGTCTTCTCGATCCGCATCGAGACCAGGTCCAGCGCCGACTTGCGGTAGACGTTGCCGATCATCTCCACGTCGGCGCTCAGGTGCGGCTTGCCCGCCGCCCAGCGCGTCGACGGATCCTCCGGTCCGTGCTCGAAGGTCTCGCCGAACCCTCGCACGACCGGCCGGTAGTTCTCCTCACCGCACCGCAGGGGCACCTGCAGTTCGCACCGCCACCGCTGGCCGCGGCGCAGGCGCACCTCCCACACCAGGCTGTCGCCCTCGACCAGGTCGGCCGGCGGGTCCGCCTCGACCCGCACCGACGCCGCGTACCGGCCGTTGCGGTAGCTGAAGGCCAGGGCGGAGCCGTCCCGCGCGTGCGTCCGGACGATGTCCGGGCCCCGGTACCGGCCGGACTCCTTGATCTCGAAGAGGTCCGCGAAGTCGGTGCCGGCCGCCAGCCGCAGCCGCAGCGACACCGGCTCCACGCCGAAGTACCGCAGCTCGATCCGCTCGTACATGCCGTCGCCGACCACCCGCTGCCGCCGGACCCCGACCCGGTTGGCCGGCAGGTCGGGCAGGTTCGCGTTGGCGAGGAAAAACGCCGCCGAGTACGCGTCCACGGTTCCGGAGGACAGCACCAGCGGCGCGATCTCGTCGAGGGTCAACTCCCACTGGTCGAGAAAGCGCGTGTCGTCGTGCACCAGGCCGCCGATGGAGCCCTTCGGCACGTTGCCCGCCGGGTCGGAGAACATGAAGGTGCGGCCCTCGAGTACGCCGACCGCGTCGGGTCCCAGCTCGGGCGGAAGGTCACGGCACGCGCCGCTGGGCACGCGCGTGGACGGTTCCCGGCCCGGCAGCGGATCGGCCGGCGTCGCACGTCGTCGGATCGAGGTCACCTCCGCCCTCCTCCCGCACGGGCCGGACGGCGGACGTCCCGCGCCCTTCCTCCCAGGCTAGGAGGGTGGCCGGTCCGATGCGTCGGGTTTGCGCAGCCGCCGTTCTCCGCGCGCCCCGCCGACCGGCGGGGCGAGGGCTGCCCTCCGCAGCCGGTCGGCCAGTTCGCGGACGGCGTCGTCGTGCCGCGGATCCGACGCGCCTGGCAGGTGCCCGACGATCGGCGGCGGGACGGTGTCACTGGGCGGCGCAACCACGCCCCGGGGGTCCCGCAGCCGCCGGTCCACCGACCCCGCCGGCCCAGCGACCGCGGGCGGCTCTCCCGGCCGGTGTGGCGAGAAGATCCAGCCGCCGATGGAGTCGGTGTCCCGCCACAGGTTGATCCACCGCCAGCCGACCCGCCGGCCGATCTCGTGCAGCACGTCGGCGTGGACATAGGCGGGGAACCAGCGGGCGTACAGCCGGGACAGCGGCGACCCGGACGTCAGCAGCGCCACCCGCGCACAGACCTCCGGCGGCAGTTGCAGCACCGCCGCGGCGAGCAGGACCGAGCCGTGACTGTGCCCGGCGAGCAGCACCGCCTGCCCCTGTCCGGTCAGGTAGCTGATCCGGCGGCTGAGTTCGGGCACCGCCCGCTCCGCGTAACAGGGTGGCGCGAACGGGTGCGCCGCCCGGGGCCAGAAGGTGCCCAGGTCCCACAGCACGCCGACGTAACGGCGGAACTCGGCGGTCCGGTACGCGAACAGGCCACCCAGGACCAGCCCGAGGATCGCCGCCGCGATCACATAGCTGCCCAGGCCGAGCCCGAAGTTCACCAGGGCGGCCGGGATCGGCGTCCAGCGGTCGAGCACGTCCCCGGGATACCAGCGCAACAGCCCCAGGGTGCTGGTGGCCAGTCCGAGGCCGGCAAGCCCGGCGTAGGTGAGGATCAACGGGGTCAGCCGCTCGGTGAAGCGGGCCCGCGCGATCACCGTCCGGACCTCACGCAGCCGGTCGGCGGCCTCGGCGGGCGCGTCGGGGTGGTCGCGGGCCACGATGTCCGCCGCAGCGCGCCGTCGGCCGCGCCGGGACGCCAGCGCGACGACGGCGCCGGCCGCCGCGGCGACGGTCACCGCCAGGAAGAAGCCGAAGATCGCCCACTTGTACGCCAGCGGCGGGCTGCTGGCCAGCCGTGCCGCGGTGGGCGCGCTCCGGTCCAGCAGGTCGGCCACCCGGTAGACCAGTTCGGCCGAGAACGCCACCGCCACTCCGACGGCGACGGCGTCGAGCACCGGGGCACCGAGCGCGCGCAGGGGCGGCCCGCCCGGCAGCCTGGGACGCGCCCACAGCACCGCCGCCCCGAGGACGACCAGCAGGATGGTCTGCGTCGCGAAGAGGGAGGTGACGATCTCCTCGTACCCGGGCAGTCCCGTCCCGGCGACCCAGGGCCCGGGTTCGGCCGCCACGACGGCCACCACCGCGACGGTCAGCAGGCACGCCGTGGTCCGCAGGCGGCGAAGGTTCCGGTCGACGGCCGGGGCCGGCGCGGCGCGGTCCAGCAGCGGATGGGCGCAGACCAGCACCACGCAGGTGGTCAGCACCGCCGTGGTGAGCACGAGCAGCGCGGCCGTCACGGCGGACGCCGGGCCCCCGGTGGAGCGCGCGGCGAGCAGGACGGCGTCGAGCGTGGCGAAGGCCGCGGCGACGTGGATCGCCCGCAGCCGGGAGACCAGCGGGGTGGTGTCCCACTGGCCGACCGCCGTGAGTTGGTGCTCGCCGGACACCGTGGCCGGGCCGTGGGAGGAGGGGCGGGGCCAGCCCGGCCGGCTGCTCAGCCGCCAGACCAGCGCGACCGCCGCGACCGGGACCACGGCGAGCACCGCCAGCCGCAGTCCCGCCGGCCGCTCGCCGAGCCAGGACAGCCAGTTCCGGCCGGCCAGGCACCGCGGCGAGCCCATGCACTTCCAGGCGATCAGGTCCAGCATCACACCGGCCGCCGCGATCACGTACAGCGCGGTGAGGGTCAGCGCGAGCAGCCGGCAGAGCGCCTTGACGGTCGCGCCGGCCAGACCGTGCGCCGGCGGGTGCATCCAGATCGCCATGTTGCAGAGCATGAACGGCAGGAGGAACACCAGGGACAGCGTGCGGACCGCCGTGCCCGAGGGAAGATCCCGCCACCGGTACGCCTCCAGGAGCACCCCGCCCGCGCCGGTGGTGTCCGGATAGCCGGCCGGCGGCCGATAGAAGCCACCGCTCTGGTCACCGGCCACCTGGCGCACGTTCGGCCGGTCCAGCACCTGCTCGGCGTCGGCGCCGGAGACGCCGTGCACCCGCAACTCCACGACCTCACCCGGCCGTTCATCCGACCCCATCGGCGTGTCCGACATCGATCTCCCGCGGCAGTGACCGGCGTCGGGCGCCGGCGCGCCCGCACCCGGGCGTGCCGTCTACCCGTTCCGCGCCGGATCAAGGCATCCTTCCGGCCCGCGGTTCCGCGCCGATGCCGGAGAAATTGTTCCGAGTCGTGTTCTCGACGGCCGTTACATTGACGTTAACTGCTATACCAATCATCGGTGAGCGGCTATATGATCTCGGTCAGCAGATCAGCACGCCTCACAAAGAGCAGCTCCAGCGCCCCTCCTCGGCAAGCCGACCGGCAGGTGACCGCATCCACCCGTGCCTGGCGGACCGGACTCGACCCATGCCCGCCGTATCGGCGCGGGTGATTGCTGGATGCTGCGCGAACAGCCGCAGAAAAATGGGTGGGAAACGGAAGGGCGGACGATGACGGGGCTCCCGTCCTTGGTCATTGGCATCGCGTCCTCGGCGGCCGAGCGCCGGCAGCTCGCGCAACTGCTCGGCGGCACCGAGACGTTCCTCATCGTGTCGAGCGCCCATCAGGCGCGACGGTTCCTGGACATGGTCCGCAGGCCCGCCGGGGCCGAGCCTCCCGTCGCCGCCCAGCCGGCCGCCGACGCCCCCGCGCCGCCCCGCCCGCCGCTGGCGGATCTGGACGTCGACTCCGACCGGCGTGTCCTGCGCTGGCGGGAGCGGGAGGTCGGGCTGACCCCCCTGGAGCACGACCTGCTGGTCTGCCTCGCCGGCACGCCCGGGGAGGTGTGGACGTACGCGCGGCTGCACCGGGCGGTGTGGGGCAACGACCACCTGGGACGCGGCTCCGACATCCACTCGGTGGTGCGCCGGGTGCGGCGCAAGCTGGGCCGGCTGGGCGCCGCGGCGACGATCCACGCGGTGCGTGGGGTCGGCTTCCGCCTCGCGCCGTCCTGAGCACGCCCGGCCCGCCGCGCCGGCGGCGGGCCGCGGGACAGCCCCGACGAGGCCAGCACGCGGTCGGGCCCGCCCTGGTGTCGCCACCGGGCGGGCCCGACCCTCGGATCGGCGATCAGCGGTCAGCAGCGGATGGGGGACACGGTGAAGTCCTCCACGGTCGGCGTGCTGGTGTTGATCCTCGTCTGACGGGTCTGGGGCTTCCAGCCGTCCTTGGCGACGATGATGGTGAGCGGGTTGTTGCGCCGGTCCATCCAGTAGGCGTACCTGCCGTCGGGATCGGTGGCGAACGTCCAGGACATCGCCCACGAGTCGACCTGGACGACCGCGCCGGGGAGCGGCGCGGTGGCACCCTGGCAGCTCGTGCCGGAGACGGTGCCCATCAGCTTGCCCCAGGTGGTCGGCGGCTGCACGACCATGGTGACCGCCACCGGCGGCACGGTGTACGGCGTGTTCTCCTTGATCGTGACCGACGCCGAGTAGGTGCCGGGCTGGTCCACGCTGGCGGTCATGCCGACCGTGACGGTGACCTTCTCACCCGGCGCCAGGGTGACCTTCGACTTGTCGATGGTCAGCCAGCTGACATCCGCCGCTCCCTCGGCGCACTCCTCGAAGCCGGGCAGCACCTCGCTGTCCCTGGTGGCCGTGAAGCCGCCGGAGGAGCCGCCGATCTTGTAGAAGCCGCACGCCGCGCCACCGCGGTAGCGGGGGGCGTTGGCGTTCGGCAGGTTCGACCACGAGTCGGTCGCCGGGTCGTACGCGAAGCCGGCGTTGGTGATCGCCCCGCCCTGCGAACCACCGACGACCAGCAGCTTGCCGTTGGCGACGGCGAACGAGCTGGCCCAGTTGTCGGCCGGCGCGTCGGCGACGGCGGTCCAGGCGTTGGCGCCGGGGTCGAAGGCGTAGCTGGCCTTCTGCGAGACGGACCCGTCGTTGCCGCCGGTGCAGTAGACGGTGCCGCCGATCCCGCCGCAGGACAGGAACGCCACCGCCTTCGGATAGTTGGGCAGGGGCTCCCAGCTGTCGGCGCCCGGGTCGTACCGGACCACCGAGTTGGACATCGGCAGGCAGCTGGAGGTGGTGCAGCCGCCGACGGCGTAGAGCTTGCCGTCCGCGACGGCCTGGCCGGCGGCGGCCCGCGGCGCCGGGTTGTTCGCCTTCCTGGTCCAGGAGTTGGCCGCCGGGTCGTACGACCATGTGGTGCCGTCCGGACCGGATGCGCCCCAGCCGCCGGTGGCGATGATCCTGCCGTCGACGACCCCGACCGTCATGGCGTTACGCGTGCCGGGGAGGTCGGCGATCGCGGTCCAGGTCTGGGCGATCGGGTCGTACACGTAGTTCTTCGTGCTGGACGTGGTGCCGTCACCGCCGGCGATGGAGTAGACCTTGCCGTCGAGGTTCACCACCCGGTTGTCCATGACGTTGGCCGGGTAGTTGGCGATGCCCGTCCAGGGCGCCGCCTGGGGACCGGCCGGCGTGGCGGTGGCCGCGTCGGCCGACTTGCCGGACGGACGGGCGGCGAACGACGTCGGGGCGGTGAGCCGCTGCGCCGGCGCGCCGGTCGACCCGAGCAGCTCCTGCTCGGACAGCCGGGACCCGTCGGCCCGCTGCAGCACGAACCCGCCGTCGCGCTCGCCGAACTCGACGTTGACGGGCGCCCCGCCGTTGTTGGTCACCGTGAAGGTCCTGCTGACCTTGCCGGTCGGCATCCGGACCGTGCCGGTCACCGAAGTCGGCTGTACCGCCAGCCGGCCCGCGGCCAGCTGGAAGTTCGCCGCCGTCGCCCAGTCGACCTCGACGTCGACCTGCTTGGTCTGGCTGACGTAGTTGCCAGCCCTGGCGGTGAAGGGATGGGCGCCGGTCAGCGACGAGAACATCCAGTAGAAGCCGTCGGCCAGCTCGGTGTCGTCCGGCGTCGCGACCGTGGTGGCCTTCTCCGCCGGGCGGTCGTCACTGGTGACGGTGGCGCCGTTGACGTAGCCGTTGTCGTTCTTGTCCCGGACGTGCCCCAGCACCAGGCCGCCGTCGACCGGCTTGCAGATGATCCTGCTGCCGATCAGCACGTTGTCGACCTGCCACCACCACTCCCACGAGGCGTCGTAGTAGTGGAACCGGACCTGGACCTGCGCCTTGCCCGCCGCCTGCGGGATGGGCACCTCGGTCACCCTCGGCCCCCGGACGTCGGCCGCCTGCCGGAGGACGTTGCTCCAGGTGGCGCCGCCGTCCAGGCTGAGGTCGACGTCCGCGCGGTCGGAGCCCAGCCAGTTGTAGTCCTGGTTGAACCGGATCACCGGCGTGGCGATGTCGGTCAGGTCGACGACCGGGCTGACCAGCGAGGTGTCCTGCCGCCCGCCGCTGCCGTAGTCGTCGCTGTCGATGATGGCGAACCGGCCGGCGCCGCCGGTCAGGTTGCCCCGGTCACCGCTGTCGGTGAACTTCCAGACCTGGCCGGTGCCGGCGTTGTCCACCACCGACCAGCCCTCGGGCACGGTGTCCCCGTCGAACGTCTCGTACTCGCCGTCCGAGCTGTTGGTGTAGCCGGGCGCTGTGGTGCACGCGGCGGGGTCGGCCGGCACGGCGATGTTGCTGGTGGTGTTGCCCGAGCCGACCACGACCTCCTTGGTCACGGCCTGGTAGCCCGGGTACTGCGACTCGACCTTCAGCCGGTAGGTCGCTCCCGCCGGGAGCGTGAGGCTGTAGCGGCCGTTGGCGGGCGTGGTGTAGTCGGAGACCGGCAGGCCCTCGACGCTCACCTTCGCGTAGAGCGGCCAACCGTGTCCGGATCCGTCGGTGACCTGCCCGCCGACGGTGACGCTCGGCACCGCGGTCAGTGCGACGTCGAGGGTCGTGGTCGTGTTCTTGGTGACCGTCGCCGACGACGTCCTGCTCTGGTAGCCGAACGCCGACACGGCGACCTGGTAGTCGCCCGCGAGGAGCAGCGACGAGTACGTCCCGTCGGCGCCGGTGGTCAGCGAGCGGGTTGCGGCGCCGGTCAGGGCGACCGTGGCGCCGGCGATCGGGGCGCCGGTGGCCGCGTCGGTCACCTTGCCGGCCAGGGTGCCGTTGTCGCCGATCGGGGCGGCGTTGAGGAGCGCGAGCGCGTCCAGCCGGCCCTCGCCGTAGACGTTGTTGTCGTCCGTGCTGCCGCCGCACTGGGTGTCGGCCTTGTCGACCGCGGTGTCGTCCAGCAGGGTGCGGGTGGCCGCAACGTCACCGACGAGGGTGGGCGCCGCCGACCAGAGCAGCGCGATCGCGCCGGCGAGGTGCGGCGCGGCCATCGAGGTGCCGCTGAAGCTGGCGTAGGAGTTGCCCGGCACGCTGGAGCGGACGTTGACGCCGGGCGCCGACAGGTTCGGCTTGATCTGGCCGTTCTGCCCGGCGCCGCGGGAGGAGAAGCTGGCGATGTTGTCGTTGATGTCGTACGCGCCGGCGGAGTAGTTGCTGGCCAGGCTGCCCGGCGAGCCGCTGGTCTGGCACGCCGGCCCGTTGTTGCCGTTGGACCAGACACCGAAGATGCCCGCGGCGGTCCAGGCGTCGGTCACGTCCTCCATGAACGGCTGCGTGGAGGGCAGCGTGGTGCCCCACGAGTTGTTGATGATGTTGGGTCGCTTGCTGGCGTCCGGGTTCTGCCCGTTGAGGTCGGTGGGCTCCAGCATCCACTGGCCGGAGGAGATCAGCGCGGCGTCGGTCGGGCAGCACCCGTTCGCGGCGATCCACTTGACCCCGGGGGCGACGCCGATCTGGTTGGCGCCGTCCGAGCCGGCCATGGTGCCCATCGTGTGCGTGCCGTGGCCGTCGGAGTCGCAGGGCGCGGTGGCGCAGTCACCGGCGGCGTCGAACCAGTTGTAGTCGTGGTCGAAGGTGCCGTCACCGTTGTTGCCGCGGTACGAGTCGACCAGCGCCGGGTGGTCGAACTGGACACCGCTGTCGATGCTGGCGACCGTGATGCCGGCGCCCTTGACGCCGTACTGGGACCAGACGTCGTCGGCGTTGATGTTCGCGATGCCCCACTCCAGGGCGTTCACCGACTTCTCGTCGGTGCCCTCGGTGACCTCGGGGAGCTTGTACTCCGTCGGGGCGTACAGGCCGTCGACCTCGGCGTGGGCGGCGAAGTTCTCGGCCATCGCCAGGGAGCCGCCGCTGACCTTGATGGCGTTGGTCGCCCAGAAGGTCTGGTACTTCGTGCCCGAGCTGTCGAGCTCGGCGCGGATCTTGGCCTGGCTGTCGGCGGCGGCCTTCTTCAGCGCGCCCGCGACCGCGGTGCCCCGCTCGGCCCAGTCCCTGATCGCGCTGGCCTTGCTCAGGTCGGCCCGGTCCCGGAAGTGGATCCAGAAGTCGCCCTCGCTCTTGCCCTGGAGCTGCCGGGTGAGTTCGGGTCGGATCTTGTCGCCGGCCGACGCGCCGGTTCCCGTGCCGCTCGGCGCAGCCTGTGCGCCGGTGCCCGTGGCCGCCAGGGCGGTCGCGGCGAGGACCAGGGCGGCCCCCGCGCTCACCAGCCGGCCGGCCAGACCCTTCCTGTGTGGACGTCTCAGCATCGGTGCTGCCTCCTCCAGAACGACCCGCGGATGTACGAGTCATGGCGAAGGGCACGGAAGACTCCACTCCCGTTGGATCAGACCGGTTTGCACGTCCCCCCGAGCCCCCTGGGCGCCGTGCGGGTCTACGCCGGCTGCCTGAGTGGACACTATGATCGACAGGAAAGCGCGATCAAGAACCGTACGTGAGCAACTTGTCACCAACAGCTCTCCATCGGACGGTCTGGTTGACAATCACTGTCACGGCGATTCCCAAGGCGGGCGAGACGAGCGTGGCGGCCGGCGGCACCGATCCGGGGGAGAACCCCATCCCGCTGGTGATCGGAGTGACGGCGTCACCGGCCGAACGGATCCGGCTCACCGAACTCCTCGACGGCGTCGCGCCCCTGCTGCTGGTCGCCGACCTCGACGAGCTGCGCAGGCTGCTCGCGCCCTCGGAGCCGCCGGCGGAGACCGACCCTCCGCCGCCCGTCGCCGCCGCTCCGGCGCCGGACGACACGCTGGTGATCGACGCGGCCCGCTCCACCGCCCGGTGGGGGGCGCGGGAGGTCGTCCTCACCCGGTTGGAGCGCGACCTGTTGGCCTGCCTGACCAGCGAGCCGGTCCGGGTCTGGAGTTACGCCGATCTGCACCGCGCGGTGTGGCACGACGAGGGGTCACAACGCAAGGCGGACGTGCAGTCCCTCGTCAAGCGGCTGCGCCGCAAGCTCGACCAGTTGGGCACCGGGGTCACCGTCGTCGCGGTACGCGGGGTCGGGCTCCGGCTGACCGACCACCGGCGCCCCCGGGCGCAGGGCAGCGGCCACCCGTCGGGCGGCGAACCGCGCTCCCGCCCGTCGGCGGGGATGGGGAAACGAGGCAATCGGCGGGTGCGGGGGCAGTAACGTGGCGGGCGAGAGGCCACCGATCGGCGCCGACGCGGGGGCGCGTGGTGCCCGACCGAGTCCAGGGAGGCCGCGATGAGCGCGACGGACACCCGCCGCGGCGATGCGAGCGCACCGGCGAGCCGGAACGTCGACCAGAAGCTCGAGGTGGTCGTCATCCCGGTGGCGGATGTCGACCGCGCGAAGGAGTTCTACGGGCGCCTCGGGTGGCGGCTCGACCAGACACCGCCCGGCATCGTCCAGTTCACGCCGCCGGGCTCCGGGTGCTCCGTCCAGTTCGGTCCCACGCTGACCGCCGCCGCCCCCGGCGCGGCCAAGGCGTACCTGATCGTCGCCGACATCGAGGCGGCCCGGAACGCGCTGGTCGCCGCCGGTGTCGAGGTGAGTGAGATCTTCCACCCGGGCCCGGGCGGCCCGGTCAGCGGTATGGATCCGGAGCGCCGCAGCTACCTCTCGCGCGCCTCGTTCAGCGATCCCGACGGCAACACCTGGCTGCTCCAGGAGATCACCACCCGGCTGCCCGGGCGCATCGAGGCCGCTGCCACCTCGTTCGCCTCCGGCAACGATCTCTCCGCCGCGCTCCGCCGCGCCGCCGCCGCCCACGGTGAGCACGAGAAGCGCATCGGCGCGACGGACGAGAACTGGCCCGACTGGTACGCCGCGTACATGGTGAGCGAGCAGACCGGCGCGGAACCGCCCCGGTGAGCCACGGCCAGTGCTCAGCCCACGGCGGTCGGTGAGGGCGGCGCGCTGCCGCCCTGGGGCGCCTCGGCGGTCATCAGCCGGATGATCTCGGACCGGTCGGCGGCGGACGGCAACCCCCATCCGGGGCGGTACCCGTACACCTGGTCCAACGGGGTGGAGGCGGTACGGCCGTCGAGGACCTCGACCGCCCCGGTGTCGATCAGCCCCGGATGCTCGACGCCGCACGCCTCGGCGACCTTGAGCAGGTCGCGCCGCAGCGTCCGGATGTAGTGGGCGGCCCGTACCGACTTGCGGGCCGGGTCGAGGCCCCGGGCCAGCCACGGGTTCTGGGTCGCGACGCCGGTGGGGCAGGTGTCCGTGTGGCACTTCTGCGCCTGGATGCAACCGATCGCCAGCATCGCCTCCCGACCGACGTTCACCATGTCGGCGCCGAGCGCGAACGCGACCACGGCGTTGTCCGGCAGCCCGAGCTTGCCGGCGCCGACGAAGACCACCTGCTCGTGCAGGTTCCGTTCGGCGAAGATCCGGTAGACCCGGGAGAAGCCCTGCTGGAACGGCAGCGACACCGAGTCGGTGAAGATCAGCGGCGCGGCCCCCGTGCCGCCCTCGCCGCCGTCGACGGTCACGAAGTCCACGCCGCGGCCGGTGTCGCGCATGAGCGTGGTGAGGTCCTCCCAGAAGCCCAGGTCGCCGACGGCGGACTTGATGCCGACCGGCAGGCCGGTCTCGGCGGCGAGCAGTTCCACCCAGTCCAGCAGGCTGTCGCAGTCGGAGAACTCGGCGTGCCGCGACGGGCTGACGCAGTCCCGTCCCTGGGGGATGCCGCGGGTGGCGGCGATCTCGGCGGAGACCTTCGCGGCGGGCAGCAGGCCGCCGAGGCTCGGCTTCGCGCCCTGGCTGAGCTTGATCTCCAGCGCCCGGACCGGTGCTCCCGCCACCAGCTCCTTGAGCCGGTCGAGGCTGAACCGGCCGCGCTCGTCCCGGCAGCCGAAGTAGGCGGTGCCGATCTGGAAGACCAGGTCCCCGCCGGTGCGGTGGTACGGCGACAGCCCGCCCTCGCCGGTGTTCTGCAGGCAGCCGGCCAGGGCGGCGCCCCGGTTGAGCGCCTCGACGGCGTTGCCCGAGAGCGAGCCGAAGCTCATGCCGGAGATGTTCACCACCGACTCGGGGCGGAACGCGCGCGCCCGCCGCCGGGCGGCGCCCAGCACCTTCGCGCAGGGGAGCGTGACGTCGTGTGCGGCGCCAGGCGCGGACGGCGGCACCGCCCGCCCGAAGGTGCGGTGCTTGATGATCGGGTAGCCCGGGGTGTACTCGATGTCGTTGTCGGTGCCGAACCCGAAGTAGTTGTTCTCCTGCTTCGCCGACGCGTACACCCAGCGCCGCTGGTCGCGGGTGAACGGCCGCTCCTCGTTGTTGCCGGCCACGATGTACTGGCGCAGCTCGGGCCCGATGGATTCGAGCAGGTACCGGGCGCGGCCGAGGACGGGGAAGTTGCGCAGCAGCGCGTGGTCGCGCTGGAGCAGGTCGCGCGCGGCGAGGGCGGCGACGGCGGCGACGGCGGCGGGTACGGCTCTACGGGCCCAGCTCATGCCGCCACTCTTTCCGGGATCGCCGCCGGCCAAACGGCCCCGGCGCGCCGGAGCGCGGGTGCGCCGCCCGGAATTGCCAATTTTCTTCAGCCGAACGATTGCCAGTGAAGGGTATCGACATAGACGTTCGTGACGGTATAGCGTCCGCGCCAACGTTCCTCGACCGGTCGCTGAAGGAGTGCCATGCCCACGTCACGAACCGTCCGCCTGCGCCGCCGAGGGCTGCTCGGCATCCCCGCCCTGCTGGCCGCCGCGCTGACCGTCGCGGCGCGGCCCGCCGCGGCGGCCGCCGCGCCGAAGGCCGAGTGCCTGGCCGACCTGCTCCGGGAGTCCTGATGGCGACCATCCCCTGGCTGGTGGACGTGCTGCGGGCGGCCGGCGTGCAGGTCGTCGTCGAGGGTGACTGGCTCAACCGGATGCGCCCCGGCTCCTTCGACCCGATCGGGGTGCTGTGGCACCACACGGCATCCACCTCCAGCGCCACCAACCCCCACCCGGCGCTCAACATCTGCATCAACGGCCGCTCCGACCTGCCCGGCCCGCTCTGCCAGGCGCTCGTCGACTACCACGGCGTCTTCCACGTGATCTCGGCCGGGCGGTGCAACCACGCCGGCACCAGCGGTGGCAGCGGGCCGATCCCGGCCGGTGACGGCAACACCATGCTGATCGGCTGGGAGATCGACTACAACGGGGTCAGCCAGGAGATGACGGCGGCCCAGTACGACGCCTCCGTCGCCGCCACCGCGGCCGTCCTCACCCGGCTTGGGCGGGACGCCAGCTACGCCCGCGGACACCGGGAGACCAGCACCACCGGCAAGATCGACCCGTCCTTCATCGACCTGGACGTGATGCGGGCCGACGTCGCCGCGAAGGTGGCCGGTGGCACGGCCTGGTCCTCGATCGTGGACAACGCCACCGCCGGGCGCTTCACCGCCAGCGCCAGCTGGGGCGTCTCGTCCTACTCCGGCCAGCGCTACGGCGCGGACTACCGCTACGCCGATCCGGTCGCGGCCAGCGACCCGGCCTGGTACCGGTTCAACGTCCCCGCCTCCGCCAACTACCGGGTCGACGCCTGGTGGCCGGCCAACGCCGGCTACAACGGCGCGACGCCGTACGTCATCGCCACCACGACCGGCAACCGGACCGTCTACGTCGACCAGCGGGCGACCGGCGGCCAGTGGCGTACCCTCGGCACCTTCGCCCTGCCGGCGGGGGACGCCAACCGGGTGGCGGTGAGCCGGTGGAGTTCGGCCGGCGGCCTCGTGATTGCCGACGCCGTCCGCCTCACCCGGGTCTGACCGGTTCGCGGCGGAACCCCCGGCCGGGCACGCCCGGCCGGGGACTCAGCCCGGTACGGGCCGGCCCATCTCCGCCAGGATGCCGGTGCCCTGGCCCAGCTCGATCAGGTATCCGTCGGGGTCGCGCAGGTAACACCGGATCTCCATCCCGTGGTCCTTCGGCTCCGTCAGGAACTCGCCGCCCCGGGACCGCCACAGCTCGTAGACGGCCCGTACGTCGGTGACCCGGATGTTGAGGGCCCCGCTCAGCGTGTCCGGGTCGGCCGGCGCCCGCGCCGTCACGGTCGGTTTGTCGTCCGTCGGGCCGCCCTCGTCGTTGAGCACGAGGTAGCTGTTGTGCAGGCGGAGCACGGCCGGCCGCCGGTCCCGCACCACCGTGGCGCCGAGGACGTCGCGGTAGAACTCCCGCGAGCGGTCCACGTCCCGCACGATCAGCAGGTGGGTGACGACCAGGCCGTGTTCGGGCTGGAAGTAGTCCGGTGCCTCATCCGTCACGACGCCCCCTTCCTCGGCTCCGCCGGTTACCCGGGTGCATGCGGACCACACCCGCCGCCCGGGGGGCCCGGCCGCGGTCGGCTCCCACCGGCGGCGTTTAGGCGGGGTCGCGGGCCGATGGTATGAATGCTGGGTGCCGTCGTCGCAGAACGCAGACCTGATGGGCAACGTCCGCGCGCTCGTCGAGGACGTGCTCCCGGCTCGCCTGCCGGGAGCGCGCGTCGCGGCGGACAGCGACGAGATCATCGTCGCCGTGCCGGGCGGCCGCGCCCGGGTGTCTCTGGTGCCGTTGCTGCGCAGCTGCCAGGACCAGCCCCGGCAGGCGTGGCCCGAGCTGGTGGCCGACTGGGTCACGGCCGTCCGCCGGGAGCTTCCGGACACCGTCTCGGCCGACCTCGGGCCGGTCGACGTCGAGCAGCTCCGGCTCCGCCTCACCCCGGCGGCCGCGACCGCCGAGGCCGACAGCTACCTGGCCGTGCCGTTCGGTGCGCACTTCACCGCGGTGGTGGTGGTGAACCGGCCCGAGCGGCTGGACCTGCTGACCCTCGCCCAGGCCGCCCGGCTGGACCGCGAGCCCGCCGAGCTGGTGCGCACCGCGGTGCGGCAGACCGTGGAGCGCGAACTGACCACCCTCGACGTGCGGGACCATGAGCTGCCCACCGGCGGGTCGGTGCGTCTGCTCGCCGCCGACGGCAACCCGTTCGTGACGACCGCCCTCATGTCGGTCAAGCGGTTCCTGCCCGAGGGCGCCGAGAACGGCGCGCTGGTGGCGGCGCCGCAATACAGCGCGGTGTTGCTGCACCCGGTGGACAACCGGCTTCAGGACGCCGCCGTGGCACTGCACCGGCTGGCCGGGACCATGTTCGCGGCCGCCGTCGATCCCTGCACCGACCAGCTCTTCTGGTGGCACGGTGGCGAGTTCCACCCGGTCCGGGTCATGGCGGGGGAGCCCGGCGGGGCCGTGCAGGTGCGGCTGCCCGAGGCGCTGGCTCCGGTCGTGGAGCGGCTGCACCGCCCTACGGAGTGACCGCCCGGTCCAGCTTCCGGGCCGCCAGCGCCTGGTCCCGCCGCTCGGTCAGGAACCGGAGCGCGGCATCCCGCGCCCCGTCGTGCCAGGCCCGCACGAGCCCCTCGTAGAACTCGGCCTGCTCGGCGAGTTGCCGGGCGCCCGTGCCGGAGGTCTCGGCGGCCCGTTCGTGGCACAGCTCGGCGAGCTGGACCGCCGGCTCGACGGGGGACGCCGTGCCGGTGACCACCCGCCATCCGGGCAGCTGGTGCCAGTGCGTACGGCGCCGGCGCGGATCCTGGGCGAAGTCCCGCTCGGCCACGTCGGCCAGGCGCTCGGCCGGCCAGCCGTTGATCTTCTCCAGGCCGGCGTCCAGCACGAATCGCCGCGCCTGCTCCGCCGCCCCGTCGGACGACAGGTCCACGGTGGACGGCCCGGGCCGGACCTCGTCCATCCGGATGCCGTAGGTCATGACCCAGCTGGTGAAGGGCGTCACGAGCGGCTGCACCCCGGCGGCGACCCAGCCGACCGGCCGGGTGGGCGAACCGGACCACCCGACCCAGGCCAGCGCCCAGTCCAGCGGCTCGCGGGCCAGCACCGTGTCGAGGCCGGCGCCCCGGAGGGACCACTCGCCCGGCAGGTCGGGCCGCAGCTCGGAGAGGACCTGCCGCCACCGCCGCGCCATGTCAGCAGAGGACATACGCACCTTTCGCGGGTCGGTGGCCGGGCCCGGTCAGTCTACGCTCAGCGGTCGCTGCGTCGGCCGTAGCTCCTCCGGCGGCTCCGGCAGGTCCAGCACCCGCTTCACCTTGTTGGCCCAGCTCGGCTCGATGCCGGTCTTCAGGCCGGTCTTGAGGTCGTAGGCGTGCGCGACCTCCCAGTCCAGCTCGTCGGTCACCGAGTCCTTGTACTGCCGCTCGAGGATGACGTCCGGCCGGAAGTCCTGGTCCTTCACCTTCGGCGTCTCGACGCCCTGGGCGTCGTAGCCGACCTCGGCGCGCAGCCGGAAGCCCGTCTCCGGGTCCAGCATGGTGGTCGCCTCGCTGTCGATCGCGTCGGCCAGGTGACGGTGGGACTCGGTGCCCAGCGCCGTGCGCTCCACGATCAGGTCCGCCACGTCCTCGGGGTAGCCCTTCTCGATGAGCTTGTCCCGCTGCCGCTGGTAGCCCTCCTGCTGCAGGATCGAGTCCCGGTTCTGGTCGACGTGGTCCCACGCGTCGTCGGCCATCTCCTGGAGTTGGCCGGCGATCTGCTGGCGTGCCTTGGCAATCTCCTCCAGGGTCTTCTCGTCGTGCTTGCCCAGCTCCGGGTCGTTCTGGGGGCGCGACGAGTCGGCGTCGCCCTCGGCGCCGGCGGGCTTGCCGTCGGTCGACCTCGGCCCGCCGGGCCGGCCGCTCTCCGCCGCCTCGGCGATGGCCCGGTGGCTCTCGGCCACCGTGGTGGGTCTGCCGTGCGGCCCGCCGCCCCGTTGCCGCGGCACACCGCCGTCGCCGACCTCCCCGCCGTCGGCGCCGTCACCGCCGCTGCCGTGCGGTCCCTTGGGTTTCGCCACGATCCCCCCGGGTCAGCCGTTGACGAGCTTGGACAGGTTGGTGAGGCTGGTGACGAGCGCCGTGGTGTAGCTCAGGATCCGGCCCGCCCACTTGAGCACGGCGGCGGCGATCTGCGCGGCGATCACCGGGATGGTGACCACGAAGATCGCCTCGACCGCCCACACGATCACCCGCGCGACGAGGTCCGCGATGAGGTCACGGACGATGTCCCGGGTGAACGAGACCAGGTTCCCGGCGGCCTGGGTGGCGGCCGCCATCGCCGCGGACGCCCCGCCCAGACCGGCGATCGCGTCGACGTTGTTCTTCATCAGCGACTGGTAGGCCTCGGCGGCGTGCCCCCGCCAGTCCGGCAGGTCGCCGGCCAGGTGCGCCTGGAGGTCGGCCGCCATCCGCTGCAGGTGGCCGGCCATGTTGTCCCAGGTCGCCGCATGGGACGCGACCACGTCGGGCATGCCGGTGAGCCAGTCGAGCATCTCCCGCAGCGGCTCGAAGTATTCCATCGCCCAGCCGAGGCCGTTGGCCAGCAGAGCGCTGAACGGGTCCAGAACCGTGGCGGCGACGTCCAGCCCGAAGGCCGCACCGGCGAGCAGGTCGTCCACCCAGCCCTCGCTGCGGATCGCGTCCACCAGGCCCTCGACGCCGTCGGCCAGCGACGAGCCCGTCCACACCTCCCGGGTGGACCGGACGTCCGCGACCAGCGACTCGTCGGTCATGCCCGCAACCGCCGGCTGATCGCGTCCAGCGAACTCGCCGCGTCACCGTCCACACCGTCGTAGCTGTCGGCGGTGCGGCGCAGGCCGTCCGCGACCAGCTTGAGGTTCTCGTCGACGTACGCGACCAGCTCGTCCTGCCGGGTGTGCCGGTCCTCCAGGATCGCCGAGATCCACCCGCAGAGCAGCCCGTAGGCCCGGTCGTCGTGCGCGATGTGCCCGCTCGCGCCGCGGACCGCGTCGAACCGGGCGCGCAGCCCCTCGATGTACGCGGCGTGCGCGCGGATCTGCTCGGTGTCGGCCACCCAGCCGGACGGGCCGCTCATCGCCGCCAGCCGTGGCCGCCGTAGGGGCCGGGCTCGCCCGCGCCGGGCTCCGGATCGCGGCGCAGTTGCCGGTCCACCCGCTCGGCGATCGCCCGCGCGGCCGCCGAACCGGTGCCGACGGTCTCCGCGATGATCTCCTGCGACCGCTCGGCGAGCTGTCCCTTCGCCCGCCGGATCGCGTCCATGACCGCCTGCGCCACCACCTCGGGGGCGTACCGCTGGACCTGCCGGCCTAGGCGCAGGTCGAGCAGCGCGCCGGTGGAGTCGACCGTGACCTCGGCCAGTCCGTTGTCGTCGGAGACCGTGACCCGCAGCTCCTGCAGGCGGTCACTCATCGCCTTCGTGTCCGCGGCGAGCTTGTCGATGCGGCCCTTCCAGGCCCGCATCTGGTCCATGGCCCCGTCCGGGTCCAGGACACCGCCGCCGAGAGCCCCGCTCACCATGCGCCTCCCCCGAGTAGGCCCGGATCCCGTGAAGACTGCGACCCGCAGCACCTCGCAGGGCGGCGTCGATTGTAGAACACCGATTCACGTCCGGTGGGCGCGGCGACGGCGCCGCCGAGCGCCGGACCGTCACACGACCGGGCGGGTGCTCTCCCGGGGCAGCACCGCGTGCGGCGCCGTGATCCGGGCGGGCGCGGCGTCCGGGCGGTCCAGCCGGGCGGTGACCAGAGCGACCGCCTCCCGGGCGAGGAACGCGGGGTCGGCGGAGACCGAGGTCAGGGTCGGTCGGGAGTAGCGGCCCTCCTCGCTGTCACCGAGCCCGATCACCGCCACGTCCGCGGGCACCCGCAGCCCGGCGTCGGCGGCGGCCCGCAGGGCGCCGATGGCGAGCCGGTCGGCGTAGCAGAAGAGGGCGTCCGGGCGTTGCTCGTGCGCGAACAGCCACCGAGCGGCCCGGTAGCCGTCCTCGTGCCGCTGCTGGGCGGTGGTCCGCAGGTAGCCGGCGGGCAGATCGAGGCCGGCCCGGTGGACCGCATGCCGGTAGCCGAGGGTGCGGGGCTGCGCCGGTCCGGTGGCCTCACCCGGCCGGGCGCCGATGGCGGCGATCCGCCGCCGGCCCGTGTCGAGCAGGTGCTCGATGGCGTCGGCCGCGGCGCGGGCCCAGTCGAGGGCGACCTGGTCGCAGCGCGGGTCCGGGCTCTCGCCGAGCAGGACGACGGGCGTGCCGGCGGCGAGTTGGGCGTCGATCAGCCCCGGCGGCACCATGTCCGCGCCGAGCAGGACGGCGTCGACGCCCGGCGGGGCGCCGATTCGCGCCGGTGCTGCGGCTCGCTCGGTGTCGGAGCCGAGGTGGTCGACGACGACCCGGAAGCCCCGACTCGTCGCCGCGCGGACGACCTCGCGCGCCAGGCCGTGCAGGCCGGGCGCCTCGACGTCGGGAACGATCAGCGCGAGCAGGCCGGCGCGGCCGGTGCGCAGGGTGCGGGCCGCGAGGTTGGGCCGGTAGCCGAGCGCCCGGACGGCCTCCCGTACGCGGCGGCGCACGTCGTCGCTGACGTGCGGGTGGTCGTTGACGACGTTCGAAACGGTCTTCACCGACACGCGGGCGTGCCGCGCCACGTCCCTGAGCGTGGTGGCCACGATCCGTCCTCTCGCCTCGCCGGGAGCCGGCGACCGAACCGGAGGTTCCCTTCTACACCAGCGAACCGCTTTAGCTGGTGTACACACCGGACCATCCCAGAGACGGCTACACCGGTCAAGGCCTTACGCTGGTGTGGACCGGAGGAGGGCGACGGTGAGCGACGAGGCGCGGGTGCCCCCCGCCGTGCGACTGGTGCGCGACTTCGTCAACACCTTCGAGCCGCAGGTCGACGAGGAGTCGCTGACCACGCCGGACGCGCTGCGGGACTGGCTCACCGAGCGGGGGATGATCCCCGCCGGCACGCGGCTGGCCCCGGCGGACCTCGCCGCGGCCCGCACGGTCCGGGAGGGCCTGCGTGCGGTGCTGCTCGGCCACGCCGGCCATCCCGCCGACCCCGGCGCGCTGCGGCGCCTCGACGACGCCCTGGCCGCGGTGCCGGTGCGGATGACGCTCACCGACGGCGGCCCGCGTCTCGTTCCCACCGGCACCGGCCCTCTCGACACGGCGATGGCCGCCCTGGTCGAGGCGATCCGGCAGTGCGCGCAGGACCAGGTGTGGACCCGACTCAAGGTGTGCGACCGGGACACCTGCCGGTGGGCGTACTACGACGCCTCCCGCAACCAGGCGCGCCGGTGGTGCTCCATGGCCGGCTGCGGCAACTACGTCAAGATGCGTCGGGCCTACGCCGTCCGCCGCGGCCGCCGGTCCCCATCGCCGGAGGCCGACCGGAACCGCTGACCCGGCCGCCGGTCGCACGATACGGCAGGGGCGGGTCCGGCTCGACCGTCCGGAGGCATGCGGTTCATCGTGCCGGGTAACGGTCCGGCATGGCGAGGTACACGAAGCCCGAGCTCCGGGAGCAGCTCAAGGAGGAGATCACGGCGTCCGACAAGGGCGGCCGGCCGGGGCAGTGGTCGGCGCGCAAGTCGCAGTTGCTCACCAACGAGTACAAGAAGCGCGGCGGCGGCTTCGAGGGCCCCCGGGACCAGCGGCAGCGGTCGCTGCAGCGGTGGGGCACCGAGGAATGGCAGACCCGCTCCGGCTCCACCCGGGCGCGCCGCAACGGCGAGACCGCCCGCTACCTCCCGAAACGGGCGTGGCAGCAGCTGTCGGACGAGCAGCGCCGCGACACCGACACGAAGAAGCGGCAGGCCTCCCGGACCGGGCGGCAGTACGTGGCCAACACCGGACCGGCGAAGCAGGCCCGCCGGCAGGCCACCTCGGCCGGTCAGCTGTCGGACCTGCCGGTCGCGGAGGCGGTCCGGCTCGTCCGGGGCCTCGACACGCGCCAGCTCCGGGCGGCGCTGCGGCGGGAGCGTGACGGCAAGGGCCGCAAGACGCTCGTCCAGCGGCTGGAGTCGGAGCTGGCCCGGCGCTGACGGCGGTGGCGTGCCGGACGGGACGCCACCCGCCCGGGCGTCGACCGGTTCGTCAGCCGTCGCGCCGCAGCCGGCCCGTCTCCCGGCCCTGGGCGTCCACGAGCACCAGCACGTCGCCGTCCAGCCCCGCCCGGGACGCCCCGGAGAGCCAGGCCGCCACCAGGACGTTGGCGCAGCCGATCAGCGTGCTGGGCCCGGCGGTGGCGAGCAGGGCGCCCTCCGCCCCGGCGACCCACCGGCCGCCCTGGCCGTTGCAGCCGTCGGAGCCGCGCCATCCGCCGTCGTCGCGGAACTCCACGTACGCCGGCGTGGGGTTGGGCCGCGGCGCACCGGCGGGCACCCAGCGGCCGAGCAGGGCGGACCGGCCGGCGGGCGCCAGGCCCGCCGGCAGCGGGGCGGCCGCCGCGAGGGCGCGCCGGACCTCGGGGGTGACCACGGGCGGCTCGGCCAGCGACGGCAACAGGTGCGGCCCGGCCGTGGGCTTCGCGCCGGGCGCCAGCCGGGCGACCTGCCGGCCCTGGCCGTCAAGGAGGATCGGCGTGCCGCCGACCACGCGGAACGCGGTGGCCCGGGGCAGCCAGTCGGGCCCGCGCCACGGACCGGACGGGCAGCCCGGCACGCCGGACGGCGAGTGGCCGGAAAGCTCGGCCACGAACAGGCCGCCGGCGTCCGCCCGCCACGTCCCCAGCGACACCCCGCACCGGTCGAACCAGATCAGGTCGCCCTGGTCGGGGGGAGCGAGGCGCACAACTCCGCCGGCGCCTCCGTCGGCCGCCGTCACCGTCCAGGAGCCGATCAGCGCGACCGGATCCGCCGGGGACGGTCCGGCGCCGGTGGGAACCGTGCTGAAGGCCGGCGAACCGGCGGGCGCGGTGGCCACCGGGCTGACCGTATCGGCGCAGCCCGCCAGCAAGGCGCCCACCGCCACCGCCGCCACCAGGTGCCTGCTCCGCCGCATCGTCCCGCCCCTCCGCCGGCCCGATCGTTCCCCTGCTTGGACGAGGCGCCGGCGCGGGTGGTTCCGCCAGGCCCGTCCGAGAGCCGCGTCGGGAGATCCGCACACGACGGACCGCCGCCGGTCACCCCGGCGGTGACCAGCCGGAGCAGCTCGGGATAGGCGTGCGCGGCCATGCCGTGGCTGCCGCGCAGCTCCAGCTCGTACGCGATCACCAGCT
>NZ_JBEXLR010000018.1:20236-85114 GCF_040610095.1 Micromonospora sp. NPDC004540 | reverse complement strand
CCCTCGCAGCGCCGCTGCACGACGCGGGCGCGGTGATCCGCCTGCCCGGCCGCCGCACCGGCGGCGGCCGCAACCGCACCGCCTCCCCGACGCCCTGACAACGGCAACTCGCCAAGATCCGCAGGCCGGCCGACGGCACCGGTCTGCCAGACTGGCCGGCGTGACCGCCGACGCCGACCGGGCCGCCCCCGCCTCCCGCCGCTGGCAGGCGGTCGACACCGCCGGCGGCGGCCTCGCCCTCGACCTGGGCCTCTACGCCGTCTCCGCGGTGTTCGCCGCGGTCACCGCCGCCACCTCGACGCTGCTGCCACACCGGGCCTGGGGCACGCTCGCCACCATCGGCTACGCGCTCGCGGCGCTCGCCGCCACCGCCCAACTCCTGGCCCGCCGCCGGCACGCCGGCAGTCCCCTCGCCGGCCTGCCCGCCCGCTGGACGGTCACCGGCTTCGCCTGGGCCACCACCGCCCTGCTGCCGGTGGTAGCGCAGAGCATCCAGCGGGCCGGCGGGCGGAGCGACCGGGCGCAGGAGGAGGTGATCGTGGTCGAGCACGCCGGCACGCGGCTCGCCGAGCACGGCACCCCCTACCTCGGACACGACGCGATCGCCGCCCTGCCCCCCGGCGAGCAACTGCTCGGCTACACCCCCTACCAGCCCGGGATGGCGCTGTTCGGGCTTCCCCGGGCCGCCGTCGACGCCTGGTGGACCGACGCGCGGGTCTGGTTCGCCCTGGTCACGGCGCTGGTGCTGGCCGCCGCCGTGCACACCCTGCGGGCCACCGCCGGCCCCGCCGCGCCCCGGCGGGACGCCGCCGTGCTGCGCGCCGTGCAGGCGGCCACCGTCCTGCCGGTCTGCGCGCTCACCCTGGCCACCGGCGGCGACGACCTGCCCGTACTCGCGCTCTGCCTGCTCGCCCTCGCCCTCGCCGCCGCCGGCCGGCCCGGCCGCGCGGGCCTCGCGGTCGGCGCGGCCGGGGCGCTGAAGCTCTTCGCCTGGCCGGTGGCGATCGTGCTGGTCTGCTGGGCCGCCACCCGCCGGGCCGGCACCCGCACCGCCCTCGGCGCCCTCGGCCTGCCGGTCCTCGCGCTGCTCCCCGTGCTGCTGGTCGACCGCGACGCCCTGGTGGAGAACGTGTTCCGCTTCCCGCTCGGGCACGGGCTGGTGACCAGCCCCGCGCAGTCCCCGTTCCCCGGCCACCTCATCGCGTCCGCACTGCCCGCCGGCCGGGTGGTCGCCGCCGCGCTGCTGGTCGCCGTCGGGGTGGCGATCGCCGTCCGGCTGCTGCGCCGCCCGCCCCGCACCGCCGCCGCCACCGCCCTGATCTGCGGGTACGGGCTGCTCGCCGCGATCCTGTTGATGCCCTCGACCCGCTTCGGCTACCTGCTCTACCCGATCGCCCTGCTGATCCTCGCACCCGCCCTGGCGCTCGCCGAACACCGTCGCGCGGTCGCCCCCTGACCGGCTTTCCGGCCAACTGGCCGGCGCGGCACGCCCGGAGGGCGTAGACCTGAGGCATGACCACCTACCGCGACCGGGACGAGGCTGGACGGATGCTCGCCGACCGACTCGGCGACCTCGCCGGACAACCCGACGTCATCGTCCTCGGGCTGGTCCGCGGCGGCGTACCCGTCGCCCGGGTGATCGCCGAGCGGCTCGGCGCGCCGCTGGACGTGCTGGTCGTCCGCAAGCTCGGCATGCCCCTGGCCCCCGAGGTGGCCTACGGCGCGCTCGGTCCCGGCGGGGTGCAGGTGCTCAACGACATGGTCGCCAGCCGGGTCGGGGAGGACGAGCGGGCCGAGGTCCGCCGGCGCGAGCAGGCCGAACTCGACCGCCGCGAACGCCTCTACCGGGGCGGCCGCCCGCAGCTCGACCTGACCGGGCGCACGGCCGTCATCGTCGACGACGGGTTGGCCACCGGCGCCACCGCCCGCGCCGCTGTGCAGGTGGCGCGGCACCTGGGCGCCGCCCGCGTGGTGGTGGCCGTCCCGGTCGGCTCCGACCAGGCCTACGAGATGCTCGCCGCCGAGGCCGACCAGGTGATCTGCCCCCAGGTCCCGCCCGACTTCGCCGCCGTCGGGGCCTACTACGACGACTTCCACGAGGTCTCCGACGACGAGGTGACGCAGGCGCTCACCGCCACCGCGTGATTCCACCGGGTACCTTCGGTGTCATGCAGCTCACTTGTCCCAAATGCCACGGAGAGATGCGCCAGTACGAGCGCAGCGGAGTAGTCATCGACCAGTGCGGCGAATGCCGCGGCATCTTCCTCGACCGCGGCGAGCTCGAGAAGCTGTTCGAGGCCGAGGCGAACTGGAACCAGCAGCACGGCGCCCGGCAGGCCGCGCCGGCCGGGGGCGGCTACACCCCGCCCCCGCCGCCACCGCCCGCCGCCGCTCCGCACCAGCCGGGCTACGGCGCCGTCCCGCCGCCCCCGCCGCCGCCCGGCCACGGCTACGCGCAGCCCGCGTACGGCCAGCACTACGGCTACCACGGCCACTACCGCCGCAAGAAGCACCACGGCTTCCTCGGCGAACTCTTCGACTGACCGTCGACACGCCGGGCCGGCAACCCACCGGCCCGGCCTCGCCGTCGTGCTGACCCCGCCACGCCGTGGCAGGCTGCACGACATGACCGCGATCCGGCAGCACGAGGCGCTGGCGCAGGCGTACGACGGCATCACCGCCGTCGTCACCCGACTCGACGACGCCGGCCTGCAACGGCCCACCCGCTGCCGCGGCTGGCTCGTCGCCGACCTGCTCTTCCACGTGCTCTGCGACGCGCAACGGGCGCTGGTCGCCCTCGCCAGCCCGGCACCGGGCCCGGCCGACGTCGACGACGTCAGCTACTGGCGCGCGTTCAGCCCCGGCGGCGACGACGAGGCGAGCGTGAAGCACGCCTGGTGGGCGCGCCGCTCCGCCGCCGCCTTCGACCGGCCCAGCGGGGTGGTGCGGATCTGGTCCGACACCGCGCCCGCCGCCGCCCGGGCGGCCGCCGCCGCCGACCCCGACGGGTACGTGACCACCCAGGGGCACGTGCTGCGCGTACCCGATTTCCTCGCCACCCTGAGCACCGAGGCGGTCATCCACCACCTCGACCTGGTGCTGGACCTGCCCGACGCCCCGCTTCCCGCGGAGGCCCCCACCCGGGTGGCGGTGGCCACGGTGGACGGGCTGCTCAGCGACGACGCGGTCCGACCGACCGGTTGGGACGACCGCGACTACCTGCTCAAGGCCACCGGCCGGGTGCCGCTCACCGACCGCGACCGGCTGGAGCTGGGCGAGGCCGCCGGCTGGTTCCCCCTGCTCGGCTGACCCGCTCGTCCGGCGGGGCTCAGACGATGGCCATGTCGACGAAGCGGGACAGGTGCAGCTGCGCGGCGACGGTGACCGTGTCCGTCGGGCCATTCCGGTGCTTGGCGATTATGAAGTCCGCCTCGCCGGCGCGCGGCGACTCCTTGTCGTAGTAGTCGTCGCGGTGCAGCAGGATGACCACGTCGGCGTCCTGCTCGATCGAGCCGGACTCACGCAGGTCGGACAGCTGGGGCCGCTTGTCGGTGCGCTGCTCCGGGCCACGGTTCAGCTGGCTGACCGCGATCACCGGGCACTCGACCTCCTTGGCGAGCAGCTTCAGGCCACGGGACAGGTCCGCGACCTCCTGCTGCCGGCTCTCGGTGCGCTTCGGCGAGGTCATCAGCTGGAGGTAGTCGACCACGATCAGCTTGAGGTCGTGCTTCTGCTTGAGCCGCCGCGCCTTGGCCCGGATCTCCATGAGGTTCATGCTCGGCGTGTCGTCGACGAAGAGCGGCGCCTCGCTGATCTCGCCCATGCAGCGGGCCAGCTTGGTCCAGTCGTCGTCGGAGAGCTGGCCGCTGCGGAGCACGTGCAGCGGGACGCGCGCCTCGGCCGAGAGGAGTCGCATGACGATCTCGACCTTGCTCATTTCCAGCGAGAAGATCGCCGACGCCTGGTTGGCGCGGATGGCGGCGTTCCGGGCGAAGTCCATGCTCGCCGTGCTGTTGTGCGTCGGAATCATGGACCGGCCGGCCAGGTAGAGGTGCTCGGGGTTGTCCACGGTCACGCAGCGCACCGGGACGCTCGGCACCGGCCGGACGTCCACGATGAAGCGGGAGGTCGTCCGGACGTCCGACGTGGTCCGGCGCCGCGCCGCATGTGCGGTCCGCTTCCGCTTCAGGCGGAAGACCGGGTCGGGCGTGGAGAAGTTCAGGGTGTAGGCCGTCGATGACGCCTCGGTCCGCCCGCGGACCTGCTTCTCGTTGACGGTGCACCGGTAGCCGAGGCTGACCACGAGCTCCCGGACACCCTCGATCAGCCGCCGGGAGGTGGAGGTGTACTGGAGATTCCCGGTCGGGGCAACCGTGCCGTCGGTGTCCATCAGCCCGGCGAGCAGCGCCCGGCGCTGGGCCACCGATGCCCGCAGGTACTCCTGCGGGATGTGCTTCTCGTGCGCGACCCCGGCTCGGCGGAGCAGGTCCAGGAAGGAGCCGTTCCGGCCGTAGCAGCCGGCGCACCGGCGGGTGGCCGGATTCTCCCGCAGCGCCCGGGTGGAGCCGCCGCAGTCGACGCAGGTCCCGTCCGGGGGCGCTGCGGCGTCGGGCAGCAGGATGGTGAAGAGCATCGGCCCGCTGGGGCGTACCACGAAACCATCCTGCGCGACCAGGTCGACCATCTCGGCATCCGCCGTGGTGAAGCGGGTGGCGCCGGTGCTCCCGTCGCCGAGCCACACACCGAGGGTGTACGGAGGAAGCACCAGCTCCCGCTCCGGCAGCTGGAGCGGCGCGCAGTTCTCCACCGCATGGTTCAGCCTGCGGTCCGCCGTGTCGGTCCGTAACGTGGCGGCGATCTGTGCAGTCGTCACCACCCCGTCGTGGCTGGTGAGGGCACCTGCGCTGACGTGTCGCTCGGCCCGTTCCCGGAGGCCGGTGAGAAGCGCTCCGGCGGGGTAGCCCGGAGCGGTCCAGTTGCGTACCTTGCCGGCCCGGGTCACCGGACGGCTCACTCGGTCGTTGGCACCGACCTGCCGGGCGACGGTGTGCAGCACGTTGCGGAACTCGGGGCCGACATGGTCGAGGGTCTGCGCGAGGGTGACCAGGCGGTGCGGCTCCGCGCCGGCCGCCGCCTCGACGGCCCGCACCTTCGCCAGCGAGGTCTCGGACCAGTAGTGCCGGGGCCGCGCCTCGGGCTGCCGGCGACTGGCCCGGGTGGTCGTCTTCCACAGGTGTTCGGCGTCCGCCACGATCACCGAGCCGTCGGAGAACTCGACCTCGTAGCAGGGGCGGTCGTACATGACGTCGAAGACGTTGGTGATGGTGGTCGGGGTGCCGTCCGCCGCCAGCAACTGGTCGCCAAGGCGTACCTCGCCCATGGTGGTCCAGCCGTCCGGAGTGGGCAGCGGCGTGTCGAGCGCGAGTGCCTTACCCAGACCGGGCCGGCCGGCCACGATGATCAGCTGGCCCGGGTGCAGGCCGTTGAGCAGGCGGTCGAGGTCGCTGAACCCGGTCGGCACACCGGTCATCACCCCGCCCTGGGCGCCCACCGCCTCGATCTCGTCGAGCGTCGGCTGGAGCATGTCGGCCAGGATGGCGAAGTCCTCGCTGACCCGCTTCTCGGTCACCTCGTAGACGGCTTGCTGGGCGAGGTCGACGACGTCGTCGACGTCTCGGCTGCCGCCCTGGCCGGTGCCGTAGGCGAGCTGGACGATCCTGGTGCCGGCCTCGACCAGCCGGCGGAGCACCGCCCGCTCGCCGACGATGCGGGCGTAGTAGGCCGCGTTGGCGGCGGTGGGCACGCTGGCGATCAGCGTGTGCAGGTAGGGCGCGCCGCCGATCCGGGCCAGGTCGCCGGAGTCGGCGAGCGCCGCGGCCACGGTGATCGGGTCGGCGGGCTCACCCCGGCCGTAGATGTCGAGGATCGCGTCGAAGACGGTGGCGTGCATCGGGCGGTAGAAGTCGTTCGACTTGAGGATCTCGACGACGTCTGCGATGGCGTCCTTGGAGAGCAGCATGCCGCCCAGGACGCACTGCTCGGCGGCCACGTCCTGAGGCGGGGTCTTCTCGAACTGGCCGTCCCGCTGCGCCGGCGCCGGCGGTTGCCCCCCGGCCCGCTCCGAGCGCGTCTCGTCGGTGACCGACACGGGTCCCCCCTTGCTGCGTCGGATCGGATCCAGCTCTACCGCCGGGGTATGACAACTTCCGACGACCCTCCGGTCGATCGGGGGCCATCGCCCGGACGGTCGGGGGACCACGATACGGAAACCGAGGTCAGCCGCTCAACAGCACCGGTGGACGAGCCTCGGGACAACCTGTGGACGCCGGTGGACAGGCATGTGCGCAGGGTGTGCACAGGGTGTGGATAAGTGATGGGGAATTCCGGCTCGCTCGCCGCTGACCTGCGGTTCTGCAATCCCCACCCTGTGGACGGAAGATTTCGGGTCGAGCTTCGGCACCGTTCGTCCCGTACTATCTCTGCGAACGGCTACACCTGGACAGCGGATTGCACTTTCGGTTGAGAAGGGTCACGCTCCGGCCGTGAGAAACCGGGACTGGGGAAGCGGGGAGGGCAGCCCGCGCGAGCGCCGGCCGAGCGCTCCCTGGGACGCTCCCGCCGATCCGGTCCCGGTCGAGTCGTCCGCCTCGGAGCGCTACCGCACGCCGAGCCGGCGGCGCGCCGTCGAGCGTGGCCAGGACGAGCCGGTCGACACCTATCTTCCCCGCTGGGCGCTGGAGTCGGGGATCCGCCGGGCGGACGGCGGGGGTCGGCACGCCGCTCCCGACGACGACGAGAACGCCGAGCCGCCCTACTCGGGTGCGGGCTGGCGGGCGGACCCCGGCCGGCGCCGGGAGGACGACCGCCGCGGCCTGCGGGCCATCGGCGCCGGCCCGGTGTCGGAGCACACCGCCGAGTGGACCCTGGACGCCCCGCAGGAGCAGGGGTACGTCGGGAGCCGGCGGGCCGACGGGATCGAGGGCGAGCCGGTCTCCGGGGTGGCCCCGCGGAGCCGGCCGCGTCGGGCGGCGACCCGACGCCCGCAGGTGACCTGGTCCGGGCTGGAGGACGCGCCCGCGGCGGGCGACGACGGTGACCGGTGGGACGCCGAGCGGCCGACCCGGCGGAGCCGGCGCGCCGCGGCAGATTCCTGGTCGCGGCCGGCGGTGGACCCGTGGGAGCGCGGGCGGGTGGCGGAGCCGGATCCGGCGGAGCCGCCGGCGGTCGATCCGTGGGACGCGTCGGGTGTGCACGCGTGGGGCCGGTCCGGCGCCGCCGGCCGCTGGGAGCAGGCGGAGAGCCGCCGGGACCGCACGGAGCAGACCGGCGAGTGGGACCGGTTCACGGACACCGGCCAGTGGGACCGCTACACCGACACGGGTCAGTGGGACCGGGCCCGAAAGACCGGCGCCTGGGACCGGCGGCACGCGGAGGTCGACCAGTGGGATCGGACGGCGCCGCCGGCGGAGACCGGCGCCTGGGACCGCTACGCGGAGGTCGACCCGTGGGACCGGACGGCGCCGCCGGTCCGGGAGGGTTGGGCGTCGCCGGAGCGGGCCGAGGGGTTCTGGTCCGGGACGCGGCTGGCCGGTGACGATCCGCGCTGGACGGAGACTCCGTCGTCGGCCCCGCGGTCGCCGATGGTCGGCTACACCGCGCCGCGTCCGGCGTCGCGCCGCCCGGCCGTGACGCCGGTGGGATCGGGGCGGGGCGGGGCGTCGACGCTGCGGCGCCGGGTGGAGACGATCGGCGGCGGGTCGTGGGGCCGCCGGCTGGAGGACGACCTGCTCGACCCGGATCCGGGCGGGCCGCTGCGGCCGTTGGTCTACACGGCCGCGTGCTATCTGGTGCCGGCGTTGCTGCTCCTCGTCGGGTTGCTGTTCCTCGACGGGCAGCCCCCGGCGGGGTGCGTCACCGACATCACCGGGGGTGGGTGCGACTCGCCGCGGGCGCACGCCGTCGCCTCGCTGGTGGCGGGGGCGCCGCGGTTCGGGCTGGCGCTGCTGAGCAGCCTTGTGGTGGCGGTGGTGCTGCGTCGGGTCGGCACGACCTGGCGGTCGGCCACGGTGGCGCTGGCGGCGGCCGTGGTGGGCGGCGGCCTCTCCACCGTGATGATCAGCGCGGTGACGGGCCAGCCGATCGGCTGACGCCTCGACCAGGCGTCCGCCCTCGGACATGCGAAAGGGCCCGCACCGGTGTCGGTGCGGGCCCTTTCGTCGTGCTGTCGGGTGTCAGCCCTTGACCACGTTCAGGTCGAACTTGGCGGTCACCTCGGGGTGCAGCCGGATGCTGACCGGGTAGGCGCCGAGCGACTTGATGTGGCTGGGCAGCACCAGCCGACGACGGTCCAGGGTCGGGCCGCCGGCCGCCTTGACGGCGTCGACGATCTCGGCCGGGGTGACCGAGCCGAAGAGCCGGCCACCGTCGCCGGCGCGGGCCTTCAGGTTGACCTTCAGACCCTCGATCTGGGCCTTGACCTCGTTGGCGTGGTCGAGGTCGCGGATCTCCCGGGCCGCGCGGGCCCGCTGGATGACCGTGACCTGCTTCTCCGCGCCCTTGGTCCAGGCGATCGCGAAGCCCTGCGGCAGCAGGTAGTTACGGCCGTAGCCGTCCTTCACCTCGACGATGTCGCCCGGGGCACCGAGGCCGGACACCTCCTGAGTCAGGATGATCTTCATGTCGGTGCCTCCTCTCAGCGGGTCGTGGCCGTGTACGGCAGGAGCGCCATCTCGCGGGCGTTCTTGACCGCACGGGCGATCTGCCGCTGCTGCTGCGAGGTAACGCCGGTCACCCGCCGAGCGCGGATCTTGCCGCGGTCGGAGATGAACTTGCGCAGCAGCGCGGTGTCCTTGTAGTCGATGTAGGTGATCCCGTCCTTGTCGAGCGGGTTCACCTTCTTCTTCGGCTTGCGAAGTGCCGCAGCCTTGGCCATTGCTCTTGCTCCTGGTTTGCGATCGCGGGCGCTCGGCGCCATTAGAACGGGGGCTCCTCGTCGAAGTTTCCGCCGCCCGAACCACCGCGCGAGGGAGCCGGGGCAGCCGAGGCCCAGGGGTCGTCGAAGTTGCCTCCGCCGCCACCCTGGCCACCACCACCACCGAAGCCGCCTCCGCCGCCCGAGCGGGACATCTTCTGCACCTTCGCCGTGGCGTAGCGCAGCGACGGGCCGATCTCGTCGACCTCCAGCTCGATGACGGTGCGCTTCTCACCCTCGCGCGTCTCGTACGACCGCTGACGCAGCCGGCCGGACACGATCACCCGGGCGCCGCGCTGCAGCGACTCGGCGACGTTCTCGGCGGCCTGCCGCCAGACCGTGCACGAGAGGAACAGCGGCTCGCCGTCCTTCCACTCGCCGGACGCCTTGTCCATGAAGCGGGGCGTCGAGGCGACCCGGAACTTGGCGACCGCCGCCCCGGAGGGGGTGAACCGCAACTCGGGGTCATCGGTCAGGTTGCCGATGACCGTGATGGTGGTGTCTCCTGCCATGACCATCTCCTCGCGCACTCATCTCTGTGCCCTACAGGCTCTCAGAGCCCTCCGACAGCGTCGATGAGGCTTGATCCGGACGTGCCGGGTCTAGATGCTCAGCGCATCTCCGGGCGGATGACCTTGGTGCGCAGCACCGACTCGTTGAGTCGGAGCTGACGGTCCAGCTCAGCCACGGCCTCCGGCGACGCCTGGAGGTCGATGACGGCGTAGATGCCCTCGGCCTTCTTGTTGATCTCGTACGCGAGGCGCCGGCGGCCCCACACGTCGGTCTTCTCCACCGAGCCACCCGCGGTCCGGATCACGTTCAGGTACGTGTCGAGCGACGGGGCGACGGTGCGCTCCTCGAGGCTGGGGTCGAGGATCACCATGACTTCGTAATGACGCAAGACGTGCTCACCTCCTGTGGGCTAAGCGGCCACGGTCCTTCCGTGGCAGGAGGTCGTGCGTCGTGGCCCGTGACCGCCGGGGGAACCCGGCCGGACGCGGACAACCGGACCAGGATACCCGGTCCGGACGATCATGCCCGGGCCGGTCGTCCACGGCGTCCGGGCACGGCGACAGGGGCCCACCTCCGGCGTCGCGCACCGGAAGGTGGACCCCTGTCCACGGGGCCGCGGGGCGTCCCGTCCGCATTCCTTGGGTGGGACCTGGGGAGGAACGACCACACCGATGAGGTTGGATCGAGGACGCCCCGCGGAGCTTTATCGTGTTGTCACCTGGTCTGACCATACAACGGCTCTCGTCACCTCTTGGGGGAAATGGAGGAATTCGCCGGACTGGTTCGGCGGACCAGCGTCGGATGTGACGAGCCGGATCCCGCCCCGTCGTGCCGGGCCGCACGGCGGGGCGTCCCGTTGCCGGGGGCCTTCCCTTCACCCAACACGCGCTGTGGACCCACGTGCGGGTGGAGCGTCGACCATCGATCCCACCTCGGACAACGACCGCCGGGCCGGGTGGTGACGCGATCCGTTCTCCGCGACCCCCGCGCGCGGAAACCCCGCGCGTCGGGGGCGCGACGTAGGCTGCCCTGCATGCGAATCGGAGCCCACGTCGATCCGACCGACCCGCTGGCCGAGGCGGCCGCCCGGGACGCCGAGGCGGTGCAGTTCTTCCTCGCCGATCCCCAGGGCTGGAAGGCCCCGAAGCCGCGGGAGGACGCCGAGCGCCTGCGGGCCGCCGACGTCGACCTCTTCGTGCACGCGCCGTACGTGATCAACGTGGCCACCCTGAACAACCGGATCCGCATTCCCAGCCGCAAGCTGCTGCTCGGCCACGCCGCCGCCGCGGCGGAGGTCGGCGCCAAGGGGCTGATCGTGCACGGCGGCCACGTCAACGCCGGTGACGACCTCGCCGTCGGCTTCGACAACTGGCGGAAGACCTTCGCGTACGCGGCGGACTCCGGCGGCTTCCCGCTCCCCATCCTGATCGAGAACACGGCCGGCGGCGACAACGCCTGCGCCCGGCACCTGGACGCGCTGGCCCGGCTCTGGGACGCGCTCGGCGACTACGAGGTGGGCTTCTGCCTCGACACCTGCCACGCGCACGCCGGGGGCGAGGAGCTGCTGGGGCTGGTCGACCGGGTGAAGGCGATCACCGGCCGGATCGACCTGATCCACGCGAACAACTCCAAGGGCACCTTCAACTCGGGGCAGGACCGGCACGACAACCTGACCGGCGGCACCATCGACCCGGAGCTGGTGGTCGCGGTGATCCGGGCGGCGGGCGCACCGGTGATCGTGGAGACACCCGGCGGCGTCGAGGGCCAGGCGGCCGACATCGCCTTCCTGCGCGGGCAGCTGGGCGCCACCGCATGACCACCGAGCAGTCCGACGCGACCGGCGGCCGCGCCCGCAGCAAGTCGCAGCCAGCCGACGGCGACACTCCGCCCGACGCGGCAGCGGAAGCGGCCGGCATCGACGGCACGGCCGGCAAGGCCGACGGGGACGGCACCGACGCCGCGGGAACCGACGACAAGGCCCGAGCCGACGGCACGGCCGGGACCGACGGCAAGGCGGAGACCGACCGCACGGCCGAGACCAAGAGCAAGGCCGAGACCGACGGCAAGGCCGAGACCGTGAGCAAGGCGGGGACCGGCAAGGACGGGACAGCCGGCAAGGACGAGAGCGGCGGCGAGGACGGGAAGAAGCCGGCCGACCGCTGGACCGCGTTCGGTCCCGCACCCGACCCGGTGCTCACCCGGCCCCGCCGGACGTTCCGCGCGGTGGGCCGGTTCCTGGTGCACGAGTGGACCCTGGCCGCCGTCGCCTCGCTGGCGCTGGCCGTGCTGATGACCTGGCCCACGCTGCGCTACCCGCGCTACACGCTGCCGCAGGACTACTGGGACCCGAGCCTCCAGTCCTGGCAGATGGCCTGGTCCGGGCACAGCCTGCTGACCGACCCGGGCCAGCTGTGGAGCTCGAACACGTTCTTCCCGGAGCCGTGGAGCTTCGCCTTCTCCGACACCCTGCTCGGCTACGCCCCGGCCGGCATGATCGGGGTCGGCCCCGAGGACGCCCTGCTGCGCTACAACATCCTGTTCGTGCTGGCCCACGCGCTCGCCACGTTCGGGGCGTACGCGCTGGCGCGGCAGCTCGGCGCGGGCCGGATCGCCGGCGCGGTGGCCGGGGCGAGCTACGCGTACGCCCCGTGGCTGCTGGCCCAGGCGGGGCACCTGCACATCATCTCCAACGGCGGCATCCCGCTGGCGCTGGCCATGCTCGCCCGCGGTCACGGCTGGTCGCTGCGATACGGCTACCGGCCACGGCGCCGGCACGCCGGCTGGGCGTTCGCGGGCTGGGTGGTGGCCGCCTGGCAGCTCAGCCTCGGCTTCGGCATCGGGCTGCCGTTCGCCTACCTGCTGGCCGGTGTCGTGCTGGTGTCGGCGGCCGTCTGGGCCGTGCGGCGACTCCGGGTGAAGCGCCCGTTCGGCCGGTGGCTGTTCCTGGCCGACCTGCTCGGCGGGCTGGTCTTCGCCGCAGTGGGCGCGCTGCTGGCCGGGCCGTACTTCAAGGTGGCCGAGCTGCACCCGAACGCGGCGCGGACGCTGGGCGAGATCCAGCTCTACTCGCCGCCGGCCAGCGGGTTCTTCACCGCCCCGGCGGAGTCGCGGATCTGGGGCGAGCTGCACGAGGGCGCCCGGGCCGTGCTGCCGTGGCACCCGGAGATGACGCTGCTGCCGGGCTTCGTGCTCTACGCGCTGGCTGCCGGCGGGCTCTTCTTCTCCGTGTGGCGGGTCCGTCACCGGCTCTTCCTGCTGGCCGGGGTGCTGGTCACGATGGCGCTGGCCATGGGCACCCGGTTCCTCGACGGCCGGTTCACCTACGTGCCGCTCTTCGACCACCTGCCGGGCTGGAACGGGCTGCGGACGCCGGGCCGCATGATGCTCTGGACCACCCTCCTGCTCGGCCTGCTCGCGGCCGGCGCGGTCACCGCGTTCTGCGGCCGGGTACGCGAGCTCGCCGCCGAGCGGGTGCCGCCGTGGCCGGGGCCGTGGCTGCGGCTGGCCACCCTGGTGCCGCTGCTGCTGGTCGTGGTGGAGGGGTTGAACGTCACCCCGCACCCGGTGGTGCCGCGGCAGCCGGCGGTGATGCGGACCGTGGACGGCCCGATGCTGGTGCTGCCGAGCAGCCAGAACCTGGACCAGCCGGTGATGCTCTGGTCGACCGACCGGTTCCAGCCGATGGTCAACGGCGGCAGCGGCTTCACCCCCCACTCCCAGGCCCAGGTGCGCGAGGCCACGGTCAGCTTCCCCGACCTCGCCAGCGTCGACTACCTGCGCCGGCTCGGCGTGAAGAACGTGGTGGTGCTCCGCGACCGGCTCGGCGGCACCCCCTGGGAGGGGATGCTCGACCGACCGGTCGACGGGCTGGGCGTGACCCGGGAAGAGGTCGGCGACGCGGTGGTCTACCGCCTCTGACCGTCGGCGGTCAGGCGGTGACCGGCTCGGCGGGGCGGTGCCGCCAGCGCTGGTACCAGGGCGCGTCCGCCGCGCCGTCGAGCACCCCGCCGTCCGGGTCGTCCGCATAGGTGTCCCGGACGGCGTCCCGCTCGGGGCGCAGGATGTCCCGGATCACGAAGCCACAGAGCACCGCCACGGTGATCAGGCGCAGGCTGGCCGCCAGCACGAAGACGCCCTCGGGGAAGACCGGCCGGGTGGTGGCCGCGCCGAGCAGCTCGCCGTAGAAGGCGGCGAAGTAGCAGACCTCGGCGAACTGCCAGGCCAGGAAGGCGCCCCAGCGCGGCCGGGCGAGCACCGCGAGCGGGAGCAGCCAGAGCACGAACTGCTGGGACCAGACCTTGCTGAAGATCAGGAAGGCGGCGACCACCAGGAAGGCCAGCTGGGCGAGCCGGGGCCGGCGCGGAGCGAGCAGCGCCAGCGCGGCCACGCCGGCGCAGGCCAGCCCGAAGAGCAGGTACGACAGCCAGTTGAGCGCGGAGATGTGCGCGTTCAGCCACTCGAACGGTCCGAGGTCTCCGGGTGCCGAGGGGCTGATCCTGCCGTCCAGGTAGCGGCCGATGTACCAGAGCGTGCCCCAGTCGATCGGCCGGGTGGTGTTCAGGTCGAAGAACCTGCCCCAGCTCTCGGGGTAGGGAATCGCCACCGGCAGGTTCACCACCACGACCGTCAGCGCGGCCGCGCCCACGGACACGACGGCGGGCAGGATGCGGCCGGCGCGGAGCGCGAGCACCAGAATCGGCCCGAGGATGAACAGTGGCCACAGCTTCGCCGCGCCGCCGAGGCCGAGCAGCACCCCGGCCAGACCGGCCAGCAGGACGCCGGTGAGGTCGAGTCGGGTGCGCGCCCAGGCCCACAGCCCGAAGGCGGCCAGCCCCACGGCGAGCAGGTCCCAGTTGACGGTGGCGGTGAGCACCAGGGCCGGTGAGAGCGCGAAGAGGGCCGCGTCCCAGGGTCGTCGGCGGCGCAGACTGAGGATCACCGCGACGGTGGCGACGGCGAGCGCGCTGAGCACCAGCGCGTTGAGGTTGTAGAACCACTGCCCCTGGTTGATGCCGGGGTTGTCCACGCCGAGGGCGTGCACCGGCAGGCCGAGCGCGCCCATGAAGTAGCCGGTCAGCACCGGGTACTCCACCGGGTGGTCGGCGTAGGGCACCTTGCCCTCGTTGAGCCCCTCGGCGTAGTAGAGGGCCAGCACGTCCGTGTAGCACATCCGGGTGTACTGGACATTGTTCTGCCAGGCGCCGTCCTGGCAGGGCGACTTCTGCACCCAGTGCAGGGCCAGCGTCAGGCAGACCAGGGCCAGCACGATCCGCGCCGCGGTCCAGAACCGGCCCTCCCGGCCGGCGGGCCGGTCCAGGGCGACGGCGTGGTCACCCAGCGGGCCGCCGATCAGCCCGGAGGCACCTCGGACGAAGCCGTCCGAGCGGGACGGGTGGTCCACGACGGCGCCAGGTCGTGGCGCGGCCTCGGGCGCGCCGGGCTGGAGGTGGCGGTCGGACCCGTTCTCGTCGATGCCTGCCGTCGACTGGGTGCTCATGGAGAGGCATCCTGCCGTACGCCGGGCCCCGCCGTCGCGCCTCGCGCGCAGAATTCCGGTACGCGAAACGCCGACGGCGGCCGGACCAGGTGGTCCGGCCGCCGTTGTCAGGGCGTGGGCGTCAGTACGTCTGGCGGGTCGGTGGCGTGCTGGGTAGCAGCCCCCCACCGCCACCGCCGTTGCCCGGTCCCGGCGGGAAGCCCGGCCCGGTGGTGCCGCCGTTGTCGCCGCCGCCGTTGTTGCCGCCGTTGTTGCCGCCCGGGCAGAACAGGCCCAGCGGGTCGCAGCCCGGCTGCTGGCCCGGCAGCGTCGGAACCGCCGGCGGCGGATCGCCGTTGCCGACGTCGTCCTTGCCGACGTTCGCGGCCGGCGGGAAGTCCAGCTTCTCCTTGCCTTTGAGCGCCTCGTTCATGAACCGCTGGAAGATGGCGCCCGGCATCTTGGCACCGCTGATCTTGTTGCCGTCGTCGTCCTTGATCGCCTTGCGGGCACCCTTGTTGCCGACCCAGACGGCGGTGGCGAGCTGCGGCGTGTAGCCGATCATCCAGGCGTCACCGTTGTCGAGGGTCTTGGAGTTGAGCTCCCAGGTACCGGTCTTCTCGGCGGCCTTCCGGCCGTCCTCCAGCCGGCGGTTGACGGCGGCCGGATACTCCTCCAGCACGGAGGTGACGTCGGCGACGACGTCCTTCTTGATGCGCTGCTGCGGCTTCAGCTTGGGGGACCCGACGAGGTCCCACTTGCCGGTGTTCGGGTTCTGCTTCTCGACCTTCTTGATGAAGTGCGCCTTGTTGTAGACGCCCTGGTTGGCGAAGGTGGCGACGCCGTTGGCGTGGTCGAGGACCGTGATCGGGTACTGGCCGTAGCCGATCACGTGGAAGAACGGGTCCGGGGCCAGGTCCTTGGGGTCGGCCTTGGTGAGATCGTGCGGCGTCGCCGGGTTGGTGTCGGTCTGCCACATCATGCTGACCCCGGCCTGCTTGGCCATGTCGAGCACCTTGTCCGGGCCGATCTGCTCGGTGATGTAGTAGAACGGCACGTTCAGCGACTTCAGCGTCGACTGCTCGAGCGTGCAGGAGTTGCCGCAGGAGGCGTCGTTGCCGGCGTTGCTGACCTTGAACTGCATCCCCTCCGGGGTGAACGACTTGCCCTTCCAGCGCGACTTGATGGAGATGCCCTCGTTGAGGGCCGCCGCCAGGGTGTAGATCTTGAAACTCGATCCGGGTGAGTGGCCGCCGCTGATGACGCCGTTGTCGACGTTCTTGCCGGCGTAGTCGGTGCCGGTGCCGTTGTCCCCGCCGTAGTAGGCACGCACCTCGCCGTTGCTCGGGTCGATCGACACCAGGGCCGCCATGAGGTTCGGGGGCTGCCCGGCGAGCTCGGAGTCCTTCTTGGCGCGCTGGGCCGCCTCGAGCGCCGCCGTCTGGATCTTGGTGTCGATGGTGGTGGTGACCCGGTAGCCGCCCCGGCTCAGCGCCTTCGAGCAGAGCGGCTTGTTCAGCGCGACATCGGCCTCGTTGTCGGTGCAGAGGTTCATCTCGCGCATCTCCTGCGAGACGTAGTTGACCACGTTGCCGTACGGGGTGTCGATGCCGAACCCGCCGCCGTTGTTCTTGGAGGGCTTCTGCAGCGTCTTGGTCGGGTACTCGGTGGGGTGCTGCGGCATGTTCGGCGCGTCCAGCCACTTCTCGGTGATCATGCCGTTGATCACGTAGTTCCACCGGTCCACCGCGGCCTGCTGGTTGATGGCCGGGTCGTAGCCCTTGTGCGTGGCGCTCGGCTCGGGCTGCTTGATGAGCGCGGCGAGCACGGCGGCCTCCGCCACGGTCAGCTTGGAGACGTCCTTCTTGAAGTACGTCTGCGCCGCCGCCTGGATGCCGTACGCGCCGCGGCCGAAGTAGATCACGTTCAGGTAGTGCTGCATGATCGTCTTCTTGTCGTACTTGTCGTTCAGCTTGGAGGCGAGGATCGCCTCCTTCACCTTGCGGCCGTACGAGTCCTGGTTGAGGTTGTCGAACGCGTTGCGGGCGTACTGCTGGGTGATCGTCGAGGCGCCCTGCTTGTCGCCGCCGCTGATGTTGTTCCAGGCGGCCCGGGCGATGCCCTTGTAGTCCACACCGGAGTGCCGGTAGAAGTTCCGGTCCTCCGCCGCCGCGACGGCGTGCTGCACCCACTCCGGGATCTGGTTGATGGTGACGAGCTGCCGGTTCTGGTCACCGATCTTGGCGATGGTGGTCTTGCCGGTGCGGTCGTAGATGGTGGTCGACAGCGGCGGGATGGTGTCCTGGGGGAGCACCACCTTGGTGGAGTACCAGGTGAAGCCGACGACGCCGATGCCCGCGAGCATGACGAAGACGGCGAACCCGGCGATCAGCATGTTGATCCGCCGGCGCTTCTTGGCCCGGGCCACCGACGCCGGGTCGTCCCCGCGTCCGCCGCGACCGCCCCGCCCGGGACCGGTCGGGCCGCCGGGTCCACCGGGGCCGCCACCGGCCATGCCGGGCACGCCGGCCCGGGCCACCGCGGCCCGGCCGCCGACGGCCGCCGAGCCGACGCTCGCCCGCCCGGCCGTGCCCGCGCTCGCCGCGCCGACCGAAGCCCGTCCGGCGGGACCCGCCGGGGACACCGGCACGGAGGCCCGCCCGGCGCCGGCCCGACCCGAGGCGCCGCCGGGGGCCGGCGAGACCGGCACCGAGGCCCGTCCCGCACCGCCCCGGCCGACGGAGGCCGAGCCCGCGGCGCCACGGGGTGCCGGGGCCGCGCCGCCGACCGAGGCCCGTCCACCGGACGCTGAGCCACGCGGCGTCACCGAGGCCCGGGCCGCGGCGCCGCCCTCCGACCCGGAGGACCAGCCGTTCCCGTGCGGGCTCCCGGGGTCGCCGTTCGAGCCCGGGATCTGGGCCCGCCCACGCGAAGAACTGGGATCGCCGTAGTTCATTCCTCACACCCTGCCGGTCGCGGTGGGGCGCGGACGCGCCGCCACCGGGTTGCCGTGAGCTGGAACACGAGACGCTACACCCCGGGCGTGCCGGGGCGCAGGCGTCAAATCCGAGCTATTCGGACCAATCAGACCTAGTAGCTGCCGACCGTCCCGCCCTGGGGTCGGGCCGGGATCGATCGGGACAGCCGGGTTCACCGTTGCGCCTCTCGCCTTCGCCGAGGGGTGGAACCGCTCGCGGTCTCCTGCTCCGCCGCGTCCTCCGTGCCGCCGGCCAGCCCGTCCCGGCCGAGCAGGAACTGCTCGACGAGATGGTTCCAGTCGCAGCCGGGGCACACCTCCACCACGAACACCTGGAACTCACGCAGCGTCATGGCCAGGACGGGCAACTCGGCCCGGGTGCGTGCCTGGCCGGCCGACTGCTTGAGTTCGTCGCCATAAATGTAGTGGACGTGGATGAGGTTCTCACTGCGGCAGATCGGGCAGCGCTGGTCGGTGGGTTCGCCGTGGAAGCGGGCGGCGTTCTTCAGGTACGGCGAGGCGTCGCAGACGTCGTACGTGCCGACCCGCCCGGCGAGGAGTTCACGCAGCACCGCTCGCTTCTGGAGCGAGTAGTCGACGACCTGGCGCTGCGTACGCATGCGGGAAAGGGTACGCGGTCCGGCGGGGCGAGGCGACCATCGTCACGATCCGTGACGACAGAGCCTCGTAATCGGGGGTTTGCCCTGCCCACGCGTCTCCGCTAACGTGCGATGTATCGGTCCGATACATCGCGGCGGTTACCGCTCCGCGTCGGGGGTAAGAAGGGGTGGCCTGTGCTCGAGTTCGCCATCCTGGGCCTCCTGCAGGAGGCTCCGATGCACGGCTACGAGCTGCGCAAGGAGTTGACCGCCAAGCTCGGCGCGATCCGGGCGGCGATCAGCTACGGCTCGCTCTACCCGACCCTGCGCCGGTTGCAGGCGGCGGGATGGATCACCGAAGCCGCCGAGACACCCGCGACCGCCGAGGAGGTTCCCGCGCTGACCAGCCGACGCGGTCGGGTGGTCTACACCATTACCGCGGAGGGCAAGGAACGCTTCGCCCAGCTCATAGCGCAGGCTGGACCCGAGACGTACGACGACACGGGCTTCGGCGTGCACTTCGCGTTCTTCGCCCGGACCGACCAGGCCACCCGGCTCCGGATCCTGGAAGGTCGTCGCCGGAAGATCGAGGAGCGTCGCGAAGGCCTTCGTGACGTGCTCGGCCGGGCAGCCGAGCGCCTCGACGCGTACACCCTGGAACTGCAACGCCACGGGCTCGACGCCTGTGAGCGCGAGGTCCGCTGGCTGGAGGAGCTCATCGCCAACGAGCGCTCCGGCCGGGCCCCGACGGTCCCCCAACCCGGGACGGCCGGCGGCCGAGGAGAAAACGACAGCCCGCCCCCGCCTGGAGCGTCCAGGACAGAGCGGCCGTGATGAAAGAAGAAGGAGGCAGACGTTATGGGCTCCGTCCGCGTCGCCATCGTCGGTGTGGGTAACTGCGCCTCGTCCCTCGTGCAGGGCGTGGAGTACTACCGGAACGCCGACCCGAACGACCGCGTCCCGGGTCTCATGCACGTCACCTTCGGCGACTACCACGTCTCCGACGTGAAGTTCGTCGCGGCGTTCGACGTGGACGCCAAGAAGGTGGGCATGGACCTCGCCGAGGCCATCGTGGCCAGCGAAAACAACACCATCAAGCTGTGCGACGTGCCGCCGACCGGCATCACCGTGCAGCGCGGCCCGACCTTCGACGGTCTCGGCCAGTACTACCGCGAGATCATCGAGGAGTCGGACGTCGAGCCGGTCGACGTGGCCCAGGCGCTGCGCGACGCGCAGGTCGACGTGGTCGTCTCCTACCTGCCGGTGGGCTCGGAGCAGGCCGACAAGTTCTACGCCCAGGCCGCGATCGACGCGGGCTGCGCGTTCGTGAACGCCCTGCCGGTCTTCATCGCCTCCGACCCGGAGTGGGCGAAGAAGTTCGAGGACGCGGGCCTGCCGATCGTCGGTGACGACATCAAGAGCCAGGTCGGCGCCACCATCGTGCACCGCGCCCTGGCGAAGCTCTTCGAGGACCGCGGTGTCGAGCTGCTGCGCACGTACCAGCTCAACTTCGGCGGCAACATGGACTTCATGAACATGCTGGAGCGCAACCGCCTGGTCTCGAAGAAGATCTCGAAGACCCAGTCGGTGACCTCCCAGATCCCGCACGAGATGCAGAAGAGCGACGTGCACATCGGCCCGTCGGACCACGTGCCGTGGCTGGACGACCGGAAGTGGGCGTACATCCGCCTGGAGGGCCGCTCCTTCGGCGACACCCCGCTCAACGCCGAGCTGAAGCTCGAGGTGTGGGACTCGCCGAACTCGGCCGGTGTCATCATCGACGCCGTCCGGGCCGCGAAGATCGCGCTGGACCGGAAGATCGGTGGCCCGATCCTCTCCGCCTCCTCGTACTTCATGAAGTCCCCCCCGAAGCAGTACGCCGACCACGACGCGCACGCCGCCGTCGAGGCGTTCATCGCCGGCGAGGTCGAGCGCTGACGCGCTGAGCACAGCAGGGAAGGCCGGGTCCGCACGGACCCGGCCTTCTTCGTCGGGTACGTCAGGACCAGGCGTGCCGCAGCGCGACCCCGGCCTCCAGTTCCAGCAGGGTCACCTTGCGCGGCAGTCCGCCGCCGAAGCCCACCAGCTTGCCGCCCGCCCCGACGATCCGGTGGCAGGGCACGATCACCGGGATCGGGTTCCGGTTGCACGCCACCCCGACCGCCCGGGCCCCTCCCGGGTCGCCGACCGCCTTCGCCACCTCGCCGTAGGTCTTCGTCTCCCCGTAGGGGATGCGGGTCATCTCCCGCCACACCGCGCGCTCGAACTCCGAGCCCCGCGGCGCCACCACCGGCACGGTGAACCCGGTCAGCTCACCGGCGAAGTAGGCCCGCAGCTCGGCCACCGCCAGCCGGGCGACCTCGTCGCCGGGCTCGTCGGTCGCCGACGACACCCGGCCGAAGTGCGCCCCGCGGACGGCGTCGGCGTCGGTGCCGACGGAGAACTCCCCGATGGGCGAGTCGAGCACGGTCCAGCGCATGCGCCCATTCTTTCCCCCGCCGGGCACCGATCGCCAGCGGCGGTCAGAGCAGCGCGATGCCGAGGAGCACGGCGCCGAGGCTCAGGCTCACCCCGCCCGCCACGGTCAGCCAGATCAGCTTGTTGGGCCGGGTGTCGGTGGGACGCGGCACGGACAGGAAGAAGCCCAGCGGCATCAGGATCGGCGCCGCGACCAGCAGCGTTCGGATCAGGGTCCGCAGGCCGTCGGACGCCTCCGCCTGGTCGAGGTACGGCAGGGCGACCAGGACCAGGAGGACGAGGACCCCCGCGTGCGCGTGGCCGGCCGTCCACAACCCCCGGCGGACCGGATTGTCCAGGTAGCCGGGCCTACCTCTGGCCAGGTGGGTGAGCAGGGTCAGTCCGCCGTACGCGACCGCGACGACAGTGATCCACAGGATCCCGGCCGTGGTGAGTGTGTCCGATGACATTCCTGACTCCGTCCTTTCCTCTCGGCCTCGTCCGCCACCATGCGGTCAACACCCGCCCCCGGTCCGACGTCACGGATCGGCAGGCAAACTTTCACCGCCGGCGTGCGTCTGAGGTACCGGAGGTGGGCGGTGGCAGAGGTCGACGGGGAGTTCACCGCGTTCGTCAACGAACGGGGAGCGGCCCTGCTGCGCGTCGCGTACGCGCTGGCCGGGAACCAGCACGCGGCGGAGGACCTGCTCCAGAACGCACTGGCCAAGGCGTACGCCCGCTGGCCCCGGATCCGCGGCGACGCGGAGCCGTACGTCAAACGGATCCTCTACCACGACCAGGTGTCCGGCTGGCGGCGCCGGGCGCGGCGTCCGGAGGTGCCGCTGGCCGAGCTGCCGGAGCGGCCGGCGGCCGGCGAGGACAGCGACCTGCGGCTGCTGCTGCGGGACGCGCTGCGGGCGCTGCCACCCCGGCAGCGGGCCGTGCTGACCCTGCGCTACCTGGAGGACCTGAGCGTCGAGCAGACCGCGGCGCTGCTCGGCTGCCGGACCGGCACGGTGGCCAGCCAGAGCGCCAAGGCGCTGGCCAAACTGCGGCAGCTGGTGCCGGGCCTTGACGAGCGGACCAGCCGAGCGGAGGTGACCCGATGAGCACGTCGCTGGACGAGAACCTCCGGGCGGCCGTACGCGAACTCGCGGACGGCGCCGGCCCCGCCCCGGACCTGGCCGCCCGGGCGCTCGGCCGCGGTCGCCGGCTGCGCCGCCGTCGGCGGGTCGCCACGGCCGCCGCCGCGCTGGTCGCGGTCGTCGCGGTGACCCTGCCGTTCCTGCTGCTCCGGCCCCGGCCGACCCCGCCACCGACCACGCCACCGACCGCGCCACCGGTGACGGTCACCCCGTCGCCGGCCATGCGGCCCACGCCCGGTGCGGACTGGGCCGGGAAGCCGCTGGTGCTGCCCGGCGACTGGGTGGTGACCCGGGCGCAGGTCACCGGCGGCTCCGGGAGCGGGGTCGTGCTCGACCGGGGGCGAGCCCGCTACTTCAGCACCGACCGTTACGACGGCATCTTCCCGGCACCGACCGGCTCCCTCGTCGCGGTCGTCCAGGAGGACCGATCCCGCGAGGTCGGCCTCGTCGACACGGCGACCGGCAGGACCCGTTGGTACGAGGTCGGCCGGGCGCTCTCCGGCCCGGCGTGGTCGCCGGACGGCAGGCGGCTCCTGTTCACCACCCAGCAGCTCGACCATTTCGGTTTCATCGTGGTCGGCAGGGACGGAGTGAAGAAGACCCACCCGGTGGACATGGAGCGCTTCCTCTGCACCGACTACTGCTTCTTCGTCTGGACCCGGGACGGCCGGGAGGTGGCGCTGCAGCAGACCGATCCGAACCGGCCCCGGTCCGAGTCGGCCCGGCATCCCCGCCGCGGAGTGCAGCTCTTCTCCGCGGACGACGGCCGGCCGACCCGGTTCGAGCCGGTGCCCGGCGACCCGGCCGGGCCGTGGGCCTGGTCGCCGGACGGGAAGCTCGTGGTCGTCCAGGGCCAGCAGGAACCGCTGCTGGTCGAGACGGCGACCGGCCGGGTGGTGAACCCACTGCCCACCGCCGACGTCGTCTGGGTCACCGACGACCGGCTGCTCTACCGGCGGCCGCACGGGTCGCGGGACTTCGTGCTCGCCGACCCGTCCGGCCGGGAACTGGTCCGCCAACCGCTGCCGAAACAGCTGGTCGACCTGGAGGTGACCGTCGCGCCGCGCTGACCGTTCGCTCAGTAGTCGATGTTGCACGGCATCGATACCGTGCAGGTCGTGGCCACGGGGACGCTCATTTTTCTGATCATCGGCGGGGTCGGGGTCGGCGTGCTGACGCTGGCCCTGCTCGGGTCGGGCGTGCTCCACCTCGGCCATCCGGACGTCGACGGGCCGGTGTCGCTGGAGGCGGTCGCCGGGTTCACCGGAGCGTTCGGCTTCGGCGCCGCGATCGTCAACGAGCTGCTCGGTGGGCGTACCCCCGGGATGATCGCGGGGGCGGTGGCCGGCGGCGCGCTCGCCGCCGTGCCCACCGGCTGGCTGGCGGCCCGGCTCAGCCGCGCGGCCCGGAACATGCGCACGGACGCCACGCCGACCCGGGACCACCTGGTCGGCGCGATCGGCCTGGTGGTGACCCCGGTCCCCGCCGACGGCTACGGCGAGGTCCGGGTACGCCTCGCGGGCCAGCCGGTCAAACTCAACGCCCGCGCCGACCGTCCGATCCCGGTCGGCGCCCGGATCTTCGTGGTCGAAGCGCTCAGCGAGACCAGCGTGCACGTCGAGACCTACTGATTCCCCCAGCACAGACGGGAACTCCCATGCCCCTGCTCGTCGCCATCGGCGGCGCGGTCCTCCTCGCCGTCGTCCTCGTCCTCTTCGTGCTGTCCCGGATCAAGGTGGCCGGGCCGAACGAGGCGTTCATCGTCACCGGCCGCAAGGGCCGGACCACCCAGACCGCCGACGGCGGACGCTCCACCGACATGTCGGGGCAGAAGGTCGTGCTCGGCGCGTCGGTCTTCGTGCTGCCGGTGGTGCAGAAGCTCCAGTCCCTCGACCTGTCCAGCCGGCGGATCGACGTCGGCATCAAGGGCGCCGTGAGCAAGCAGGGCATCCGCACCGACCTGCACGGCGTGGCCATCGTCAAGGTCGGCGGCACCGAGGACGCCATCCGCGCGGCCGCCCAGCGGTTCCTGCACCAGCAGGACGAGATCGAGGACTTCACCCGGGAGGTGCTGGCCGGTGCGCTGCGCTCGATCGTCGGCCGCCTCACCGTCGAGGAGGTCATCCGGGACCGGGCCGCGTTCGCCAGCGCGGTCGCCGAGGAGGCCGAGCACTCGATGACCAACCAGGGCCTCGTGCTGGACACCTTCCAGCTCCAGGACATCCTGGCTGAAGGGTCCTACCTGTCCGACCTGGGCCGGCCCGAGGCGGCCCGGGTGCTCAAGGACGCGGCCATCGCCGAGGCGCGGGCCCGGCAGCAGGCCGAGCAGGAGCGGCTGCTCGCCGAGGAGGCGATCGCCGAGGCGAACCGGAACCTGGCGCTCAAGCAGGCCGCCATCCAGGCCGAGATCGACGCGGCCAAGGCGAAGTCGGCGGCGGCCGGTCCGCTCGCCCAGGCCGAGCGCGACCAGGCGATCCTCTCCGAGCAGCAGAAGGTGGCCGAGCGCAACGCCGAGCTGAAGCAGCGTCAGCTCGACACCGAGGTGCGCAAGCCGGCCGACGCGGCCCGCTACAAGGTCGAGCAGGAGGCCGAGGCGGCCCGCAACGCGGCGGTGCTCCACGCGGACGCGCAGCGGCAGGCCACCATCGCCGCCGCCCAGGCTGCCGCCGAGCAGGCCCGGCTCACCGGTGAGGGCGAGCGGGCCCGCCGCGCCGCGCTGGCCGAGGCGAACGCGATCGAGGGCGCCAAGGAGGGTGAGGCGGAGCAGCGCCGGCGTTCCGCGATCGCCGAGGCCGTCGAGCGCGAGGGCCAGGCCGAGGCCGCGGCCATCCTGGCCAGGGGGCAGGCGGAGGCCGACGCGATGGCCCGCAAGGCCGAGGCGTTCGCCGCGTACGGCGAGGCCGCGGTGCTCGACCTGCTGGTCAAGGTGCTGCCGCAGGTGGTCGAGGCCGCCAGCGCCCCGATCGGCGCGATCGACAAGATGACCGTCATCTCCACCGACGGCGCCTCGTCGCTGACCAAGTCGGTCGCCGGCAACGTGGCGCAGGGCCTCCAGCTCGGCAGCGACCTCACCGGCATCGACCTGGCCGGGCTGCTCGCCAAGCTGGGCGGCGCGTCCACCGGCGGCAACGGCCGGGCCACGGTGGACGGCAGCACCGTGGAGCGCTGACCCGGGACAGAAGCGACGGCGCCCGCCGGATCCCCTCCTCGGGGAAATCCGGCGGGCGCCGTGCTGTGGCCGGTCAGATGACCGCGACCACGAACTTCTCGCCGATGCCGAGACCCAGGGTCTCGCTGTTCCAGTCGATGGTGCGGCTGGAGATGAGCTGGCTGGCGCCGGTGCTGCCGGCGGTGACCGCCTGCCCGTCGATGTACGCGCGAAGGTAGATCGAGCCGTCCGGGTTGTAGTCGAGGAAGTCGAACGTCTCCCACGGGCCGACCGACGCGGAGCGGGCGATCAGCGGCTTCGCGCCCGCGCTCTCCGCGGTCACGAACTTCCCGTTGACCAGCGCCTTGAGGCCGAAGAAGCCGTCGCCGACGCTGACGATCTCGAACTTCTCCCAGGCCCCGACGCTGGCGGACCGGGCGATCAGCGGCTGGCTGCCGCTGCTCTCCGCGCTGACGAACTTCCCGTTGGCCAGCGCCTTGATGCCGACGACCGGGGCCGAGGCGTCGAAGTCGAACTTCTCGGCGGTGCCGATGGCGGTCTTGCTGGCGATCAGCGGGGAGGTGGTGCTCGGGGCGGTGACGTACTTGCCGTTGATGGTCGCCTTCAGGCTGATCGTGCCGTCGGTGTTGTCGACGATCTGGAACTTCTCCCAGGCGCCGATCGAGGCCGAGCGGGCGATCAGCGGCTTCGCGCCCGCGCTCTCCGCGGTCACGAACTTGTTGTTGGCCTTGGCGCGCAGCCCGACCAGGCCGCTGCCGGCGTCGACCACGTCGTACTTCTCCCAGGCGCCGATGCCGGTGCCCCGGGCCATCAGCGGCTTGGTGCCGCCGCTCTCCGCGGTCACGTAGCGGCCGTTCACCCGGGCCTTCAGGCCGTAGGCGGCGCGGGCGGTCGGGACCGTGCCGACGTGCAGGAGCCGGTCCATCGAGCCCATGGTGTCGTGCACCGCGCCGCCGACCCCGGTGGTGACGATGGAGTCGCGGACCTGCTGCGGGGTCCAGGCCGGGTGCGCCTCCAGCAGCAGCGCGGCGGCGCCCGCCACGTGCGGGGAGGCCATCGAGGTGCCGTTCATCGCCACCGACCCGCTGGTGGTGCCCGCGGCGGCGGAGACGATGCCGGTGCCCGGCGCGAAGGTGTCCAGGCACTTGCCGTAGTTGGAGAACCAGGCGCGGAAGTCCACCTGATCGGTGGCGCCGACCGTGATGGCGGGCGCCACGCCGGCCGGGGAGACGTTGCAGGCGTCCTGCATGCTGTTTCCGGCCGCGACGGCGTACGTGACGCCGGAGACGATGGAGCGGGTGACCGCCTCGTTGACCGCCTGGTCGATGCCGCCGAAGCCGAGGCTCATGTTGGCCACGGCCGGCTTGACGGCGTTGGTGGTGACCCAGTCGATGCCGGCGAGCACCTGCTCGGTGGTGCCGCTGCCCTCGCAGTCCAGCACCCGCACGCCGACCAGCTTGACGTCCTTGGCCACGCCGTACTTCGTCCCGCCGATGGTGCCGGCCACGTGCGTGCCGTGGCCGTCGCAGTCCTGCGCGACGTTGTCCTGCTCGATGGCGTCGTAGCCGTAGCTGGCCCGCCCGCCGAAGTCCTGGTGGTCGATGTCGATGCCGGTGTCGATGACGTAGGCGGTCACCCCGGCCCCGGTCGCCGGGTAGGTGTAGACGCCGTTGGCCTTCGCCGTGGTCTGGTCGATCCGGTCCAGGCCCCAGGACGGCGTGCCGCTCTGGCTGCCGGTGGCCGACCAGCGCTGGACCTGCTGGACGTAGGCGACATCGGGATCGGCCGCCAGCCGGTCCGCCTGCCGCCGGTTCATGGTGGCGGAGTAGCCGTGCAGCGCCTTGGTGAACACCCGGCGCACCGACCCGCCGTGCGCGTCGGCGAGCGCCGAGGCGCTGGCCCGCACCTCGGCGGGGCTGGCCTTGCCGTCCTTGAGGACGACGATGTAGCGGTCCGGCACCGCGCCGGCGGTGTCGGCGCCCCGGACCCCGGCCCGCGGCTGGTCGGCCGGGTCGGCCAGGGCGGGGCCGCCGGTGGCGGCGCAGAAGATGGAGGTTGCCGAGGTGAGGGCGAGCCCCACCAGCGCAGAGCGGCGCAGCGCGCCGTGACGTGTCACTAGGTGTTCTCCCCGTGTCCAGCGACCGTCCGGATCGGACGGGCGGATGCGATCAGAACAGCCTCACCCTCGAACCGGGAGGCTGGTGATGACCAACATCATGCGGGAGACATCGACCGTCGCGCCTCAACCGTTCGGTCGACACGCCGGCGTATCGTCGTCAACCGGCCGCCGGCGTCAGCCGAGGACGCCTTGCTCCCGGGCCCAGCGCAGCAGCTCGGCCTCGGCCTCGTCCCGCTCCAGCGGGCCGCGCTCCAGCCGCAGCTCCTTGAGGTGCTGCCAGGCCCGCCCGACGAGCGGGCCCGGCGGCACGCCGAGCAGCTCCATGATCGCGTTGCCGTCGAGGTCGGGCCGGACCCGGGCCAGGTCCTCCTCGGCGGCGATCCGGGCGATTCGCTCCTCCAGCGCGTCGTAGTCGGCCGCGAGCTGGGCCGCCTTGCGCCGGTTGCGGGTGGTGCAGTCGGAGCGGGTCAGCTTGTGCAGGCGGGCCAGCAGGTCACCGGCGTCCGTGACGTACCGACGGACCGCCGAGTCGGTCCACTCGCCCCGGCCGTACCCGTAGAAGCGCAGGTGCAGGCCGACCAGCTTGACCACCTGGGAGGTGACGTCCTTGGGGTAGCGCAGCGCCTTCATCCGGGCCTTGGTCAGCCGGGCGCCGACCACCTCGTGGTGGTGGAAGCTGACCCGGCCGTCCGGGCCGACCGCCTTGGTGCCCGGCTTGCCGACGTCGTGCATGAGCGCGGCCATCCGCAGCACGAAGTCGCAGCCGCCCTCCTCCATCGACATCGCGTTGCTGACCACGGTCAGCGTGTGCTCGTAGACGTCCTTGTGCTGGGCGTGCTCGTCGATCTCCAGCTTGAGGCGGGTCAGCTCCGGCAGGAAGCGCTCGGCCAGCCCGGTGTCGACCAGCAGCCGCAGCCCGGTGACCGGGTCGGCGCCGCAGAGCAGCTTGGTGAACTCGTCCCGGATCCGCTCGGCGGTGATCCGGTCCAGGTCGGCGGCCATGCGGGTCATCGCCTCGTGGACGTCCGGGTGGACCGTGAAGCGCAGTTGGGCGGCGAACCGGGCCGCGCGCAGCATCCGCAGCGGGTCGTCCCGGAACGACTCCTGGGGCGTGCCCGGGGTACGGATGATCTTGGCGGCCAGGTCGGCCAGGCCGCCGTACGGGTCGGTGAACCGGTGGTCGGGAACGCTGACCGCCATGGCGTTGACGGTGAAGTCCCGGCGCTTCAGGTCGTCGACCAGGTTGGTCCCGTACTCGACGATCGGGTTCCGGCTGACCTGGTCGTACGCCTCCGCGCGGAAGGTGGTGATCTCCAGCCGGAGCCCGTCGCGCTGGAGGCCGATGGTGCCGAACTCGCGCCCGGTCTCCCAGATCGACTCGGCCCAGCCGCGGATGATCCGGATGGTCTCGTCCGGGTGGGCGTCGGTGCAGAAGTCCAGATCGTTACCGAGGCGACCGAGCAGGGCATCCCGGACCGAGCCGCCCACCAGGTGCAGTTCGTGACCGGCCTGGGCGAAACGCCGGCCCAGCTCGTCGGCGACCGGCGAGACGCGGAGCAGTTCGGCGACGGCGTTGCGCTGCGCGGCGGTCAGGTCGCGGCGGTCGGCGGCGTGGGAGGCGGAAGCTTCGGACATGGGATCGCCAGCCTATCGGGCCGGGGCCGTGGCTCCTGCGCCGGGCGCGGGTAACGGGCCGAGGTTGACTAAGGTTTCGGTTGGGCAGGGCCGGCGAGGCCCGGCTTCGACGTACCCCTTGGAGGCTGGGAGATGAGCGGCGGGCTCTACCGCAGCGCGAACGCGCACGGCGGCGGCCTGCCGCCGGAGGACGGCGCCACCTTCATCTCGGCGGAGCCGCTGAACCAGCCGGGGGTCGAGGCCACCGCACCGCCTCAGGAGGTGGTCGCCGAGACCAGCGCCGCGGCGAACAGCGCGGTGATGGCGATCGGCAGCCTGGTCAGCCGGGGTACCGGCTTCGTCCGGAACCTGATGGTCGGGGCGGCGCTGGGCAACCTGGTCGGCAACGTCTTCACCACCGCCCAGTTCCTGCCGAACCAGGTCTACGAGTTCCTGCTCGGCGGCGTGCTCACCAGCGTGCTGATCCCGGTGCTGGTCCGCCGCCGCAAGACCGACCCGGACCGGGGTGAGGCGTACGCCCAGCGGCTGCTGACCCTGGCCGTGCTCGCCCTGGCCGCCACCGCGCTGATCGCGATGGCCGGCGCGCCGGTGCTCACCGCGCTCTACGCCAGCGGCAAGGACGCGAGTTACACGAACCTGGTCACCGACCTGTCGTACCTGATGCTCCCGATGCTGTTCTTCACCGGCCTGAGCGCGCTGATCGCCGCGGTGCTGAACACCCGGGGGCACTTCGCCGCCCCGATGTGGGCGCCGATCCTCAACAACCTCGTGGTGATCGGCGCCTTCGGCCTCTACATCCTGATCTACGGCGCGGAGGCGATCCGGCCGGAGGACGTGGGCTGGGGGCAGATCCTGCTGGTCGGCGGGGGCGCCCTGCTCGGCGTGGCCGTCCAGGCGGCCGGGCTGCTGCCGGCGCTGCGCAAGGTCGGCTTCCGGTGGAAGCTGCGCTTCGACTTCCGTGAGCTGGGGCTGCGCGAGCTGGCCCAGCTCGGCGCCTGGATGTTCTGCTACGTCGCGGTCAACCAGCTCGGCCTCTTCGTGGTGGTCAACCTGCTCACCCGGGCGGCGGGCGAGGACAGCGCCGGCCTGCTGATCTACAACAACGTCTTCCTGCTGCTGATGATGGCGCACGGCATCATCGCCGTCTCGATCATCACCGCGCTGATGCCACGGATGAGCGCGGCCGCCGCCGACGGCCGGTTCCACGACGTCACCGCGGACCTGTCCCGGGGCACCCGGATGGTCACCGCCGTGCTCGCCCCGATCGCGGTCTGCTACGCGGTGCTGGCCGGCCCGATCTCGGTGGTGGTGTTCCGGTACGGCGCCTTCACCGGCGACAACGCCGTGGCCACCTCCACCGTGCTGCTGGTGGCGGCGATCGGCCTTGTGCCCTTCGCGATCAGCCAGCTCTTCACCTTCGCCTTCTACGCGCTGCCGGACACCCGCACCCCGGCGCTGGTCAACATCCCGGTGGTGGCCCTGCGGGTGCTCCTCCAGGTCGGCCTCTACCTGGCCTTCTCGGCCACCTTCGCGGCGGCCGGCATGATGCTCGGCAACGCGATCTCGTACGTGGCGGCGGCGGTCATCTCGGCGCTGCTGCTGCGGCCGCGGGTGGGCCGGATCGGGCTGGGCGGGATCATGCGGACCATGGGCCGGGTGGTGGTCGCCGCGCTGGGTGCGGCACTGGTCGGCCTGCTGGTGGTGAAGCTGCTCCCCGGCGACCCGGCGCACCTGAGCTGGACGGCCGCCGCCGTCCAGCTGGTGATCGGTGGCGCGGTGATCGGCGTGACGTACCTCGGGCTGGCCATGGCGCTGCGGATCGGCGAGATCACCGAGGTGGTCGGAATGGTCCGGCGCCGCCTCAGGCGGTGACCTCGACCAGCGCCTATGACGGACGGTGAACGAGGATCACCAGCCTGGGGATACGGCTGTGGATAACTCGGTGTTCCCCCGCCCAATGGGCCTCTCGGCCTGTGGACAACCAACCGTACGGCCGAGGGTGACCGCCCGGACCAGGGGAAATCCGTCCCGGGTTCCAGAGGCCGCCACACCGGTGCGCCCCTGCGCCGACTACTTGCCGTCAACCTCTAGATTGGGCGTGCGTGTCCCAGCGACCTGGCCGGACCGACCGTTCACCCGGCCGATCCCCCGCGGTCACTGGCGTCCCACCGGCTACGGCGGGAAGATGACATGTCGGAGAACCGGGCATCCCGGGTAAGGTCGCTCTCGACGGGTACGGCAGGTGCCGACGTGGGCGTCGACACCGGTCTGCCGGTCCCAGCCAAGGCAGAGCGGGAAGCCACATGCCCAGCAGCACGGGTCCATCGATCGACACGATCACCGAGGGAGGACGGGTGACCCAGGTCGGCGAGGGTCAGGAGGCGGAGGAGACCTCTCCTCCGGTCGTGACCTTCGGTGCTCCCACGGCCGGTGAGGTCCTCGCCGAGCGGTACGAGCTGGTCGAGCACATCAACAACGACAGCGCGGGCCGGCTGGTCTGGCGCGGGGTCGACGTCGTGCTGCGCCGGCCCGTCGCGGTGGTCCTCCGCTACCCGGGTGGCGACTCCGCCACCGAGATGCTCCAGGCGGCCGTCGCGGCCAGCCGGGTGATCCACCCCAACCTGGTCGGCGTCTACGACGCGATCGACGAGGCCGACCGGGCCTACGTGGTCCGCGAGTGGGTGGACGGTCAGTCGCTGCGCGAGCTGGTCACCGCCGACGGTCCGCTGGACCCGGCGCGGGCCACCGCCATCGGCAGCGCGGTCGCCAGCGCCCTCGCCGCCGTGCACGCCACCGGCATGGTGCACGGCAACGTCCACCCCGGCACCGTGATGATCAGCGACGACGGCCGCGTGGTGCTGGCCGACGCGCGGACCGACGGGGCGGACAGCCAGGAGAACGACCTGCGGGCGGTCGGCGGGGTGCTCTACTTCGCCCTGACCGGGCACTGGCCGCACGGCGAGGCCCCGCTGCACGGCGCCACCGCCGGCCACGGCCGCGCCGCCCTCCCTGACGCGGTCCGGGACGCCGCTGGCGCCATCGCCGCGCCCCGCCAGGTGCGCGCCGGGGTGCCGGCGTACCTCGACGACCTCACCATGGACCTGCTCGACCCGGAGATCGCCCCGCCGTCGTCGGACGTGCTGTCGGCCGAGCTGAACCGGCTCGACATCCCCGCCGACGAGCACTTCCTGGAGCAGGCCGGTCCGCTGCGCTTCACCGCCGACACCGGGGACGAGCCCTCGCCGCTGGCCGCGGCCGGCGGCCGCAAGGTCGCCCTGGGCATCGCCGGCCTGCTGGCGGTGGCCCTGGTCGGGCTGCTCATCGGGATCAGCGCCCTCGGCGACGACAAGGACCCGGGCAAGGAACCGGTGGGCCAGCCGTCCAGCAGCGCGCCCGCCGGCGGCGGCACCGGCACGCCGGCCGCCCCGGTCAAGAGGCTGACCATCCAGGACGTCCGCATCATCGACCCGGACAGCCGGGACCGCGCCGAGGTCCGGGACGCCGAGAAGGTGATCGACGGCAACCCGAACGAGGGCTGGGAGACCCAGAGCTACCGGAACAACGGCAAGTTCGGCGGCCTGAAGAAGGGCATGGGGATCTGGATCGACCTCGGCGCCCCGCACACGGTCAAGGCGATCCAGGCCACCCTCTCGTCCACCGGCGCCTCCGCGGAGCTGCGCGCGGGCAAGGCCGAGTTCCCGTCCAGCTCCTCGGGCGACAAGCAGCTCGTCGCGGCCTACACGGAGAAGATCGGGCAGCCGTTCGAGGAGCACGACGGCACCACGATGACCTTCGACGGGTTCAACCCGGAGGAGAAGTACCAGTACCTCCTCTTCTGGATCACCGAGCTGCCGGAGAAGGACAGCGGCGACGGCTGGAAGCTCGGCGTCCAGGAACTCACGGTCCAGGGCTCGTGAGCCGTTCGCCGCACCCGGCGCACCGCCTCCCTCGGACGTGGTGATGGCGGGTCGCGGTGGGCGTACGCCGGCGACCGGGGACGACCCGCCGACCGGGGTGTCCGACCTCGACCTGCTGCGGGCGCACGTCGCCGGCGACCGGGACGCCTTCACCGAGCTGTTCCACCGCCACCGTGACCGGCTCTGGGCGGTGGCCCTGCGGACGGTCGGCGACCGCGAGGAGGCGGCCGACGCCCTCCAGGACGCGATGCTGTCGGCGCACCGCGCCGCGGCCCGGTTCCGGGGCGACTCGGCGGTCACCACCTGGCTGCACCGGATCGTGGTCAACGCCTGCCTGGACCGGATCCGGCGGCGCCAGACGCACGCCACGGTTCCGCTGCCCGACGGGGTGCACACCGACGGGGAGCCCGGCCGGCACACCGGCGGGGTGGAGCCGGCGGCCCCGGTCCGGGACCACGACACCGCCCTGGTGGTCCGGCAGGCCCTCGCGGCGCTGCCGGTCGAGCAGCGGGCCGCGCTGGTCCTCGTGGACGTGCAGGGCTACCCGGTGGCCGACGTGGCCCGGATGCTCGGGGTCGCCGAGGGGACGGTGAAGAGCCGGTGCGCCCGGGGCCGGGCCCGGCTGGCCGTGCTCCTCGGGCACCTGCGGACCGGTTCCGACGAGGTCGCGGACGTGCCCCGGGTCACCCGCGGGAACCCGCGGCCACCCGAGGGCGTCGGATCCACGTCGGGATTGTCCCGGCGGGACGCCAGCCAGGAGGAGACGTGACTTCCCGGGAGTTCAGCGAGGTCGACCACGACCTGCTCGCCGACTACCTCGGCGGGGCGCTGGACGGCACCCCGGAGCAGGCCACCGTCGCCGGGCTGGTCGAGCGGGACCCGGCCTGGGGCGAGGCGTACGCCGACCTGGCCCGGGCGGTCGAGCTGGTCCACGCCGACCTGGCCGGCTGGGCCGCCGAGCCGGCCCCGGAGCTGCCGCCCACCGTGGCGGACCGGATCACCGCTGCGCTCGCCGGCGCCGGCCCGGCTCCGACCGCCGACCCCACCGAGCCCGGCCCGGCGCCGGCCGCCGTGCCGGCGCAGCCCAGCCGGGGCGCCCAGCCGGCCGGCGCGACAGGCCGACCCGGCCGGAACACCGGGCCGGGGCGCCGCTCCCGCCGCTGGACCCGGCTCGCCGGTCCGGTCGCGCTGGCCGCCGCCTCGGTCACCGCAGTGGGATTCGGGGTGAGCCACCTGGTCGACGCGGGAGTCGGCCGGGTCACCGGGGCGGCCGACAACGCGGGCAGCCGGGCCGACGGCGAGGCCGCCCCGATGGCCGCCGCACCGTTCCGGACCACCGGGCCGGCCCGGCACAGCGGCACCGACTACACCCCGGAAGCCCTCTTCGGGCTGCGGACCGGGGTCGCCGGGCCCTCGGCGACGGCGAACGAAAAGTCGAGCGCCGCCGGGGGGCAGGACGCGCGCCGACTCTCGGAGGCAACCGGGCTGGAGCGGCTCGCCCGACCCGAGGCGCTGGCCGTCTGCCTGTCCGACATCGGCACCGAACACGGCGCCGGCCCGCTCACCGTCGACCTGGTCGACTACGCCCGGTTCCAGGGCAGTCCGGCGCTGGTGGTCACCTTCACGGACGGGGGCGGCGCCCGATGGGCCTGGGTGAGCGGACCCGAGTGCGGGGTCCCCGGGTCCGGCGCGGACACCCGCTACACCGCGCGGGTAGGGTGAGGTCACGGTCACCCGGGCGTGTCGCTCCACGTGACGTGACCCACCAGATGCCCGACTCGGGAATCCCCGCTTCGTACGATGACGTTCTGCAAGTCAGGCGCCGGCGCCGCTGAGCCGTCGGCACTCGGATCGACATCGGTGCGCGCCGGTGACGAACACACACATCGGGAGACGGCAGTGGACGAGGTCCGCAACCTGATCATCATCGGCTCCGGGCCGGCCGGTTACACGGCGGCGGTCTATGCCGCGCGCGCCAATCTCAATCCGCTGGTCATCGAGGGCGTGCAGTCCGGCGGCGCGCTGATGACCACCACCGAGGTGGAGAACTTCCCCGGTTTCGCCGACGGCATCCTCGGCCCCGAGCTCATGGACAACATGCGCAAGCAGGCCGAGCGGTTCGGTGCCGAGTTCCTCACCGACGACGTGACCCGGGTCGAGCTGAAGGACACCGGCGACACCGGCTCCAACGCCGTGAGCACCGTCTGGGTGGGCGAGACGGCCTACCGGGCCAAGGCGATCATCCTCTCCACCGGCTCGGCCTGGCGCCCGCTGGGCGTGCCGGGCGAGCAGGAGTACCTGGGCCACGGCGTGTCGTCCTGCGCCACCTGTGACGGCTTCTTCTTCCGCAACCAGCACATCGTGGTGGTCGGCGGCGGCGACTCGGCGATGGAGGAGGCCAGCTTCCTCACCCGGTTCGCCGAGTCGGTGACGATCATCCACCGCCGCGACTCGTTCCGCGCCAGCAAGATCATGGCCGCCCGCGCCCTCGGCAACGACAAGATCAAGGTCGAGTGGAACAGCGTGATCGAGGAGATCCTCGGCGACGACGGCAAGGTCAGCGGCGTACGACTGCGCAACGTGCACACCGGCGAGAGCAAGGTGCTCGACGTCACCGGCGTCTTCGTGGCGATCGGCCACGACCCACGCAGTGAGCTCTTCCGCGACCAGGTGGAACTCGACGACGAGGGGTACGTGAAGGTGCAGGCGCCGAGCACCCGGACCAGCATCCCGGGTGTCTTCGCCGCCGGTGACGTGGTCGACCACACCTACCGGCAGGCGATCACGGCGGCCGGCACGGGCTGTGCCGCCGCCCTGGACGCCGAGCGCTTCATCGCCACCCTGCAAGGCTGAAAGATTTTCACAAAAAGTTCCCGGAGGAGGGGTTCATAGTGGGAGCAACCAAGGCGGTCACGGACGCGAGCTTCGCGAGCGACGTGCTGAAGTCCGACAAGCCGGTTCTGGTCGACTTCTGGGCGGAGTGGTGCGGTCCGTGCCGCAAGGTCTCGCCGCTGCTTGAGGAGATCGCGGGCGAGATGGCTGACCAGGTCACCATCGTCAAGCTCAACATCGACGAGAACCCCGAGACGGCGCGCACCTACCGGGTGATGTCCGTGCCGACCCTGACCATCTTCAAGAACGGCGAGCCGGTGCAGTCCATCGCCGGCGCCAAGCCGAAGGGTGAGCTGGTCAAGCTCATCGAGTCGGCGCTCTGAGCCGACACCCGACACCGCCGGAACCCCCGTCCACCCGATCCCGGGTGACGGGGGTTCCGCCGTCCTGACCTGCGGCGAACCCGGGCCGCTCGGTGACCGGCCACGGTACGCTCCGTAGGGCGTTCCCCCGGCGGGGGAAGCACCTCCGTGGGAGTCTCCGGCCAGCCAGCGTCCGTGCAGAGGGGGTCATCGTGCGTCCCATCCGACCCGGTGACCGGGGACCCGCGGTGGCCGAGATCCGTACCGTCCTCACCGGCCTCGAACTGCTTCCGGCCGGCGGCGGGGGCGAGGAGTTCGACGCGGAGACCGAGCGCGCGGTCCGGGCGTTCCAGCAGTCCCGCGGCCTCAGCGTGGACGGGCGGGTGGGCGCGGAAACCTGGCGGGCGCTGGACGCGGCCCGCTGGCGGTTCGGCGCGCGCACCCTCTACCACGCGGTCCCCGAGCCGCTGACCGGCGAGGACGTCCGGTCGCTCCAGGAACGACTGCTGGAGATGGGATACGACGTGGGCCGCGCCGACGCCATCTACGGCATCCGCACCTCCCGCGCGGTCGCTCAGTTCCAGCGGGAGATGGGGCTGAAACCGGACGGGGCGTGCGGCCCGCACACCATCAACGCGCTGCGCCGCCTCGGCCGCAAGGTGGTCGGCGGGCGACCGCAGTGGCTCCGCGAGTCCGACGCCATCCGGCAGGCCGGGCCGACCCTGGTCGGGCGGACCGTGGTCATCGACCCGGGCCACGGCGGCACCGACCCGGGCGTGGTCGTGCCCGACGGCCCGCTGCGCTGGACCGAGGCGGACCTCGTGCACGACCTGGCCAGCCGGCTGGAGGGGCGGCTCGCCGCCGCCGGCGTACGGGTGCAGCTCACCCGGGGCCCGTCGCCGCGGACCTGCCTGCCGGACGCGGACCGCGCCCAGCTCGCCAACTCCCTCGGCGCCGACGTCTTCATCTCGCTGCACACCGACGGGCATGCCAACCCGGCGGCCGACGGGGTGGCCACCTACCACTACGGCACCAACAACGGCGTCACCTCGGCCACCGGGGAGCGGCTCGCCGGGCTGGTGCAGCGGGAGATCGTGGCCCGCACCGGGCTGCGGGACTGCCGTACCCACGCCAAGGCGTGGGACCTGCTGCGGCTGACCCGGATGCCGGCGGTCCGGGTCGAGGTGGGCTACCTGACCTCACCGGCGGACCGCGGCCGGTTGGTGGATCCCCGGTTCCGCGACCGGGTGGTCGAGGCGATCGTCGCCGCCGTGCAGCGGATGTACTACCCGATCGAGCGGGACGTGCCGACCGGCTCGATCGACGTGAGCGAGCTGCGGGCGGTGGTGGCCGCCGGCACGGTGGTCGACTGAGTCGCCCGGCCCGTCAGCTGGTCGAGCGGGTGGCCGGAGCCGGCCGGACCGGGCGCAGCAGCGTCTCCGGGCTCATCGAGCCGAGCAGCTTCTCGAGCGCGTATTCCACGTCGGACTTCCAGCTCAGTGCGGTGCGCAGCTCCAGCCGCAGCCGGGGGTAGCGCGGGTGCGGGCGGACCGTCTTGAAGCCCACCGAGAGGAAGAAGTCGGCCGGCGCGAGGCAGGCCCGGGTCGGGTCGTCCCCGTCGTCGCCGAACTTCGCGTCGCCGAACGCCTCGATCGCCTTGATGCCACGCTTGGTGAGATCCCGGGCCACCCCCTGGACCAGCATCCGGCCCAGGCCGCCGCCGGCGAAGGCGGGCACCACGTGGGCGGTCATCAGCAGCGCGGCGTCCGCGGAGACCGGTGAGGTGGGGAACGCCATCGAGCGCGGGACGTAGGCCGGCGGGGCGTACATGACGAAACCGGCGGGCATCCCGTCGACGTAGGCGAGCTTGCCGCAGGAACCCCACTCCAGGAGCGTCTGGGAGACCCAGGCCTCCTTCTCCAGCCCCGGGTCGCCGGCGGCGCACGCGCGCTCGGCCGAGACCGGGTCCAGCTCCCAGTAGACGCACTGTCGGCAGGAACGGGGCAGGTCCTCCAGCGTGTCCAGGGTCAGACTGACCAGACGTCGCGACATGAGCACCCCACCCATTGGCTCGCCGGCGGAGACCATCGCGGTCTTCCGCCGCCTTCCTGCCCCCGACGAGCGATCGTACGCCCCTGCCCGACGCTACGGGAGAGGACGCGCGAACGCCCACCCGAGCCGGGGAGGGACCGGTCCGGGATGTGGACGTGCCCACATGGTGGGCCCGGTGCTGGCCGGCGCCGATTACGATCGACCAACCGGCCTCCCGCGGCCGCCATGGTTGCCGGCATCGCGGGTACCACACCGGGCGGCAGCCCCGCCGACACCCGATCGAGGTGATGTCATGACCGGCACGACGCTCGACGACTACACCGACCGGTACGCCCGGCGGGTCCGGGGGATGACGGCCTCCGAGATCCGGGCACTCTTCGCGGTGGCCAGCCGGCCGGAGGTGGTCTCGCTCGCCGGTGGGGCGCCCTACATCGCGGCGCTGCCGCTCGACGCGGTCGGCGAGATGCTCGGCCGGCTCGGCGCCGAGCACGGCGCCACCACCCTCCAGTACGGCATCGGCCAGGGCACCCCGGAGCTGCGCGAACGCATCTGCGAGGTGATGGCGCTCTCCGGAATCGACGCGTCGTGCGGCGCCTCACCCGAGGACGTGGTGGTCACCGTCGGCGGGCAGCAGGCGCTCGACCTGGTGGCCCGGCTCTTCCTGGACCCGGGGGACGTGGTGCTCGCCGAGGGCCCGACCTACGTCGGCGCACTCGGGGTGTTCCAGGCCGCCCAGGCCCAGGTGGCGCACGTGCCGATGGACTCCGAGGGGCTGATCCCGGAGGCGCTGGAGTCGGCCATCGCCGACCTGGCCCGCGCCGGCCGGCGGGTGAAATTCCTCTACACCATCCCCACCTACCAGAACCCGACCGGCGTGACGCTGAGCGAGGAGCGGCGCGAGCGGGTGCTCGACATCTGCGAACGCGCCGGGCTGCTGGTGGTGGAGGACGACCCGTACGGTCAGCTCGGTTTCGAGGGCGAGGCGCCCGCGCCGCTGCGGGCCCGGCGGCGCGACGGGGTGTTCTACCTGAGCACCTTCTCCAAGACCTTCGCGCCCGGCCTCCGGGTGGGCTGGATCCTCGCCCCGCACGCGGTCCGCGACAAGCTGGTCATCGCCAGCGAGGCGCAGATCCTCTGCCCCAGCGGCTACGCGCAGGCCGCCGTCTCGACCTATCTCGGCACCATGCCCTGGCGGCAGCAACTCAAGGTCTACCGCGAGGTCTACCGGGAGCGCCGCGACGCCCTGCTCGACGCGCTCGCCGACCTGATGCCGGAGGGCACCAGCTGGACCACCCCGGCCGGCGGCCTCTTCGTGTGGGCGACCCTGCCCGACGGGCTCGACTCCAAGGCGATGATGCCGCGCGCGATCGCCGCCCGGGTCGCCTACGTGCCCGGCACCGGCTTCTACGCCGACGGCACCGGCACCGGCAACATGCGGCTCAACTTCTCCTTCCCGCCGCCCGAGCGGATCCGGGAGGGCGTTCGCCGGCTGGCCGGCGTAATGGAGCAGGAGATCGCCATGCGCAAGGTCTTCGGCGCGGTCGGCGGAGCGGGTCCGCGGCGCCGGCAGGGCGGCTCGGACGCCCCCGGCCCCGACTTGGCATGATTCCCGCATGGCCGTCAGCCCCGCCGCACAAACTTCCGTGACCGGACCCGCCGTCACCGACGAGCTGCACGTGGTCGTGCTCGCCGGCGGACTCTCCTACGAACGGGACGTCTCTCTGCGGTCCGGGCGGCGGGTGCTCGACGCGCTGCGCGCGGTCGGCGTGGAGGCCGAACTGCGGGACGCCGACGTGGCCCTGCTGCCGGCCCTGGCCGCCGACCCGCCGGACGCCGTGGTGATCGCCCTGCACGGCGCCACCGGCGAGGACGGCTCGCTGCGCGGTGTGCTCGACCTCTGCGACGTGCCCTACGTCGGCTGCGATGCCCGCGCGTCCCGGCTCGCCTGGGACAAGCCGTCGGCGAAGGCGGTGCTGCGCGAGGCGGGCATCCCGACGCCCGACTGGGTGGCGCTGCCGCACGACCGTTTCTCCGAGCTGGGCGCCGTGGCCGTCCTGGACCGGATCGCCGACCGGCTCGGCCTGCCGCTGATGGTCAAGCCCGCACAGGGCGGCTCCGGACTGGGCGCCGCCGTGGTCCGGGACGCCGCGTCGCTGCCGGCCGCGATGGTCGGCTGTTTCGCGTACGACCAGACGGCGCTGGTGGAGCGCTACGTGCCGGGGATGGACGTGGCGGTCTCCGTGCTCGACCTGGGCGAGGGACCGCAGGCGCTTCCCCCGGTCGAGATCGTCCCCCGCAACGGCGTCTACGACTACGCGGCCCGCTACACCGCCGGCCGCACGACCTGGCACGCGCCGGCTCGGCTCGATCCGGCGACGACCGAGCGGGTGGCCCACGTGGCGCTCGCCGCACACACCGCGCTCGGGCTGCGCGACCTCTCCCGGGTCGACCTGATCGTCGACGCGGAGGGGCAGCCGCACGTGCTGGAGGTCAACGTCTCCCCGGGGATGACCGAGACCTCGCTGCTGCCGCTGGCCGTCCAGGCGGCCGGGCTGGACTTCGGGCGGGCGCTCGGCACGCTGGTGAGCCGCGCCGCCGCCCGCCGCCCGTGACGTCAGGCTGAGCCGGCCGCCTGGCTCGGCGCCGCGGCCTTCTCCTCCGGCGCGCCGGCCTTCTCGGGTTCCGCGGGATTCTCCGGCGTGCCAGCCCTCTCCGCCGCGGCCGCTTCCTCCGACCCCTCGGTCGAGGGTGCCTCCGCCGCTTCGGCCTCCGGGATCTCGTCCGCCGCCTCGATCACCGAGGCGGTCTCCTCCTCGGGCTCCTCGGCGGCCGTATCGGCCGACGGGGCGGTCAGGCTCGACGGCGCCTGCCACTGGATGCGGGGCGGCTCGGCGAGGGGACGACCACCGAACTCGGCGAGCCACGCGGCGACCATCGCCAGGTTCTCCCGCCACTGCGCCTCGGAGATCGGCGGCAGGATCGAGTCCCACAGGGACAGGAACGTGCCCCGCAGTTGCAGCCGCCCGTACGGCCGCGCCAGGAACCACATGTGCAGGTGCGCCGAGCCGTCACCCCAGCGGTTGACGTGCACCCGGGCCACGCCGTCCAGCGAGCGGATGGCCCGCTCCAGGCGCACGGTCATCACGCCCAACTCGGCGGCGAGCAGGTTCGGCAGGTCGCCGAGATCGAGGTGCGACCGGGACTCCAGGATCAGCACCATAGGAAGGCCGGTGGGTCGGTCCATCGCCCGGACCCGCCATCTCTCACCCACCCAGATGTACGCCTCGTCCGGCGCGTTGCAGGCGGTGCACTCCCGATTCTCCTCACCGCGGCGGGGAGGTTCGACCGGGACCGGATCGTCGAGCTGCTTGACATGGAGATCGCCCTCGAAGGGGAAGGAGGGCCACTGGGTGAAGTCCGGGACTGAGGGAGGGGTGTCCTGCACGACGCTGACCCTAACCGAGTTGGCGACGCCTGTCCCTACCTGATCGCCGGGGCGCGCTGAGCGTTCCTCGTCGATCCACAACGGGTTGTCCACCGCGTTGTCCACAGGCCGCTGAAATCACCACCACGCCGCGTCATCCACAGCTCAGCAAGGGTTTTCGCGCCCTGTTTCACGTGAAACGAGGTGGGCCTGTGGAAAACAACTGTGGATAACGGGGGTGGGTTGTCCACGGGTTCGTGAGGGCGGTTCGATCCCTCCTTCCTAACGAGCGAGCCGGCGATCCGCACCGGCCTGTTCCAAGGTCCCCTGCTGGGTCTGCGGGGGGCCCTTGGCGGTCGGATCGGTTCGGTGGTGGGCGCTGGTGTTTCACGTGAAACGGCTCCGGGCGCTGGGTCGGGTGGGTACGGGCCGGGGCGAGTTGGTCGGCGTCTCTTGCGGCGCGGACGCGGTGTGGATGCGCCTGATGGGGTGTTCGGAGTCGACTCGGAGTTCTGCCGCCGGACGCGCTGTCGGGGCCATGAACCCTCAGGCGCCGGCCCGGCCCGAGCAGTCGGCAGCGCGCCTTCGGCATCCGCGCGACGGTCCCTTTCGAGTGGCGACCTCCGGGACGGCGGCCTTCGCCGAAATGGCGGCCTCCGGTGACGGCCTCGGGGTGACGGCCTCGACGTGACGGCCTCCGGGTGGCGGGCGGTCTTCGGGTGGCGGGCGGTGTTCCGATGGCGGGCGGTGTTCCGGTGGCGGGCGGTGTTCCGGCGGTGTTCCGGTGCCGGGCGGTCTTCCGGTGCCGATCTCCCGGGGGTCGGCGGCCTCGCGGGGTCAGGGCCTCGTGGGGGCGGGGGTAGCACGCCCCGCAGGTGGTCTGCGACCCGGGCCTGTTCTCGCCCCCCGACGGGGACTGGCGGTCCCGGCACAGTTGGGCGGGGCACGAAGCGACGGGGTAGGCCTGACCGAGGAGGGTTGCTGGCGGCAAGCTCTCGATAGCCGCTCGACTCGATCAGGGCGGCGAGTCGCTTCCGCTGGGTGGTGCCCAACACGGGCACTCCAAATGCACCCGTCCGCCGATCGTGCCCGGGGGATCGCCTTGGCCGGAAGAAGCGGCCGCCGCTCAACGGGCCGAACCGAACCGGCGTTTCACGTGAAACAGCGAGCCGTGGGCCGCTCGCTCTCCACGGCGAGGCGGTTCTGTTAAACCGATGTCGAGGAGCCGGGCTGCCGACCGGCGGCCCGCTCGAGCCGGGCGGCGATGGGGGGCGATGGGGGCGCTCGCCGCTGCAGAGCCGGCACGGTCGAAGGGGACTTCCGATCCGGGCCCCCCGAGTTGTGGGCCAGAGGGAAGTCTCCGCGCGGCGGGCTCGGCTCGCGCAGCACCTCGACCGCCCTTCGGACAGAGGCTCGGCGGACAGTCCTCCACGTCCCGAACGCGCGGCGCAGCGGATGGGGCGCGCGGGACAGGCGGATCGACTTGAGAGCGACAAGTTTGGGCCCCCTCAGCGCCCCAGAGCCGGCTCCGGATCCCGGTGGGCGGGTCCGGGAGCCAACGAGTTCCGGCAGATGGCTCCAGGGCGCTCACAGCCCTCGCAGCAAACGACCCCTTGGATCAGCAGCCAATTCCGGAGCGTCAGGCAAGCGGAGCGGCGATGACGCGGCCGGGGGCCGTCGCGGACCCTCCCGCGCTGATTGACGGCCGGAGACAGCACCACCGACAGTCGGACCGTCCGCGAGACAGGCGGACCCCTCCCCGAAGAGGAACTGCACGGGTGCCGGATGAGGGACTGAGTCCGGGAGCCACCCGGCAGGGCGCTCGCGGGTAGACGGTCACGACAGATGCTGGCAGACGGCTGAAGGGGCCTGGATTCCACGCGCAGCCCGGGGGTCGTGACGGAGCCGACCGGCGGAGGGTGGCCCAACAACGGGCTGCCGGGTGAGCCGTGCCAGGCCCCGGTTATGAGCCGGGCAGTGGAGCCACGGCGACCGGATGCGAACTCGAACGGGGGCCACTGGCGAGAGGACCCTCCGAGCGACCGACGGCCTCGCTTCACGTCGCCGTTTCACGTGAAACAGCCGCCGTCTAGGTCGTCCGGGGGGACGGCACTTGTTGAGGCACGGCCAGAGCGCAGTCGAGCGGGTGGGCGAATCACCGAGACGCGGCCGGCAGGACCATGGTGCATCACGCCAGGGCGGGCATCGGCAGCGGCGAGGTTCACGGGAGCGGCGGTAAGACGACGGCGACCGCGAGACGACGGCAGTGGCGGCAAGACGTCGGCAGGGGCGACGGCAGTGGCGGCGAGACGATGGCAACTGGGAACGAGAGGCAACGGCAGTGGCGGCGAGACGACGGCAGGATCGACCGCCGAAACCGGAGCGGCGGCAGGCGGCAGCGACCGCAGCGGGAGGCGACCGTAGCGGCGGGACAGCGGCGAGGCCACCTCGAGGAGCCCCGCCCACCCCACAGAGTCCTCACGAGCCTCCACAGGTGAACGCCGGCCGCCCCAAAGCCCGCCCCTACCCCGCCCAAAGCCGGCCCTATCCCCGACGACAGCCCGTCCGGTTCTCACGCCCGCAGGGGCCATCGCACAACGGTCTCCCGGGATACCGCAAAGCTCCGCCGAAGAACTAGGGCGCAGAGCCACTCAGAGGAAACCCGAGGCGAGCCGCTCCCGCTCCAACAACGCTTGTCAGGGCCGCAGCACGCCGACACCGAGAGGCCGCGCCCCCGCACGGACCACCGACCAGAACTGACCCGACCAGGTTCCAACGCCCCGGCCGGCATCCCCCGAAAAACGGCTCGGCCGCGTCGCCCCCGTGAGGACAACGCGGCCGAGGCCGGCAGAGGCGTACTCACTCCTCGGGCTGCTCCTCCTGGCCCACTCCGATGATCCCGACGATCCGCTCCAGGTCGTCGACCGTCGCGAACTCAATCGTGATCTTGCCCTTGCTCCGGCCGATGTCGACCTTCACCCGGGTGTCGAAGCGGTCGGAGAGCCGGTCGGCGAGGTCGGTCAGCGCGGGCGCGTGCGGCTTCGGCCGGCGCTTCGCGGCCGGCGCCTTCGCCGGGCCGTCGGCGAGCGCCAGGGCCACCAGTTCCTCGGTGGCGCGTACGGAGATGCCCTCGGCGACGATGCGCTTGGCGAGCTGCTCCTGGGCGTCGGCGTCGTCGAGGCTGAGCAGAGCCCGGGCGTGACCGGCGGAGAGCACCCCGGCTGCGACCCGGCGCTGCACCTGGGCGGGCAGGTTCATCAGCCGGATGGTGTTGGAGATCTGCGGCCGACTGCGGCCGATCCGGCGGGCCAGTTCCTCGTGGGTCGCGCCGAACTCCTCCAGCAGTTGCTGGTACGCGGCCGCCTCTTCCAGCGGATTGAGGTTGGCCCGGTGGATGTTCTCCAGCAGCGCGTCCCGGAGCATCGCGTCGTCCTTGGTGTCCCGGACGATGGCGGGGATGCTCTCCCGGCCCACCGCCTGGGCAGCGCGCCAGCGCCGCTCGCCCATGACGAGTTCGTACTTTTCGCTGTCGAGCTGGCGGACGACGATCGGCTGGAGGAAGCCCACCTCCTGGATCGAGGTCTTCAGCTCCTCCAGCGCCTCCTCGTCGAAGACGTGCCGGGGCTGCTTGGGGTTCGGCACGATGCTGTCGACCGGGATCTCGGCGAAGCGCGCTCCCGGGACCGGGCTCAGTTGCGGCTCCGGTTCCGCGGTCGGGCCGGCCGGGGTGGCGACGTCGCCGACACCGACGGCTCCGGTCACGGCCGCCGCCGCACCGCCGACCGGGGTGGCCGGGACGGCCGCCGCCGCACCGCCGACCGGGGTGGCCGGGACGGCCGCCGCCGTACCGTTCTCGGGTTCGGCGGCCGCCGGTTCACTACCCGGCGCGGGCCCGGTGGGGATGAGGGCACCGAGCCCTCGGCCCAGACCGCCGCGAGGACGGTTCTTCATGCGACGCCTCCCAGCGATTTCTCCGCACTACGCATTCCGGCTCACCGGCTCCTTGACGCCTCGCTCGGCAATTTCCTGAGCGGCCTCGAAGTAACTCGTGGCCCCCCGCGAACCGGGATCGTAGGTCATCACCGACTGCCCGTAGCTGGGCGCCTCGGAGACCCGGACGTTCCGGGGAATGACGGCCTCGAGGACCTTGTCCCCGAAGTGGTTCCGGACGTCCTGCTCCACCGCGTCGGCCAGGCGGGTACGCCGGTCGTACATGGTGAGCAGGATGGTGGAGACCTCGAGCTTCGGGTTGAGGTGCTGCCGGACCAGGTTGATGTTCTGGATCAGCTGGTTGAGGCCCTCCAGGGCGTAGTACTCGCACTGGATCGGGATCAGCACCTCCTGAGCGGCGACCAGCGCGTTGACGGTCAGCAGGCCGAGCGAGGGCGGGCAGTCGATGAAGACGTAGTCGAAGTGCCCCGGGTACGCGGCGATGGCCCGGGCGAGCCGGGACTCCCGGGCGACGACCGAGACCAGTTCGATCTCGGCGCCCGCGAGGTCGATGGTGGCCGGCACGCACCACAGGTTCGGGATGCCCTCGACGGCCTGGGCCACCTCCTCCAGCGGCACGCTGTCGATCAGGCAGTCGTAGACGTCCGGCACGCCGGTGTGGTGCGGCACGTTGAGGCCGGTGGAGGCGTTGCCCTGCGGGTCGAGGTCGACCACCAGCACCCGGTTGCCATGCAGGGCGAGCGCCACCGCCAGGTTCACGGTGGTCGTGGTCTTGCCCACGCCGCCCTTCTGGTTGGCGACGCACATCACCCGGGTCCGGTCGGGGCGGGGCATGGTGACCTCGCCACTGGGATTCAGGATCTGCACGGCGCGCATAGCCTCCATAGCCAACGGTGGGTCATCCTCTTCGCGCGTCGGGGTTTCACGTGAAACGTACGTGCTCGCCGGGGATTCGGCACCGTTGCCGGCGGGCGGTGGCGTGTCGGAGGGTGCCGCCACGCCCGAGGCCACGTCCGGCGCGGTTTCCGGGGTGGGCTGCTGCGGCACGGCCACGACCGGCGGCTGCGGCTCGTAGCGCGCGGGGACGGTCGCGTTGCCACGTGCCGGGGCGGGACGGGAGGTCGGGGCGTTCGCCGGACCGCCGTTCGGATCATGCGGGTCCCGCGCCGGCGGCACGTTCGCCGGTACGGAGGAGGTCGGCCGCACGGCGCCCGCCGCAGGCACGTCCCGGCGCACCATCGGATCGCAGTCCGGGGGTCGCGTGGACGCGTCCTGGGCCTCACCGTTCGCCGGCCAGTCCTGGTAGTTGGTTTCACGTGAAACGGGGTCGGTGGCAGAGGGTCGCCCATCTGGCCCGGTCACCCGTTGATCGTCGTACCTGCCGTCGTCATGCACCTGTCATCCCTGCCCGCTCCGGATGGTCGGTCCGCACCCCGTCATTCAGGCCCCCGCGCTCACCGCGCGGCGTCACCGGCCCGGCGGGAACGGTCGGGTTCGGGTGCCGCCCGGCACCGCCGTTCCACACTATCGACGCGCGGCCAGCCTACGGCCGACGGGCGTAGCCGGTCCACGTCGGGTTCTGATCGATCAGCTCACGCCCACCCGATCCAACGACCGGGTGGGCGTCCCGAAGGCGTTACCGCGTCAGCGATCCCGGCCGTGGGCGCCGCGACGGCGGCCGCCCCGCGAACGCTTCGGCGCCTTCTTCCTGGCCGGACCGACCACGCGCTCGCGAACCACCTCGATCACCGTTGCGGGCGGATCGATCACGCCGGCCCCGCACCGGTGTAGCTCCGGCTCACCGCCGCCGAGCCGAGCCACCGCCTCCGCGTGCTCGGCGATCTCCTCCCCGGCGGAGGCGCCCTTGAGCGCCACCAGCCGGCCGCCGGGCACCGCCAGCGGCAGGCACCAGGCGGCGAGCCGGTCGAGCGGGGCCACGGCCCGCGCGGTGACGATGTCGGCCGCCAGTGGCTCCCGGTCGCGGGACCCGGCGGCGGCCTCCTCGGCGCGCCCGCGGAACACCCGGACCGACCTGGTCAGCCCGAGTTGCTGCACGGCCTCGATCAGGAAGGCCGTCCGCCGGGCGAGCGGCTCGACCAGGGTCACGGTGAGGTCGGGTCGCGCGATAGCCAGCACCAGGCCGGGCAGGCCGGCGCCGGAGCCGACGTCGATCAGGCTGGCGCCCTCCGGAATCCGCTCGGCCATCGCCGCACAGTTGAGCAGGTGACGGTCCCAGAGCCGCGGCGTCTCGCGGGGGCCGATCAGGCCGCGCACCACGCCGTCCGTGGCCAGCAGTTCGGCGTACGCGGCGGCCAGGTCGAGCCGGTCGCCGAAGAGGGTACGGGCGGCCTCCGCCAGCTCGGGCGGCAGCGTCGCGCCAGTCGGGGACGGCTGATCACCGGACGGTCGGCTCGCACCGTCCACGTAGGACGATGTGCCGTCGGCCGGCTCGGCACTGCTCCGACCAGCGGAGGGCCGGTCGTCCAGATCGCCACCGGCGGGGGCCGGCTCGGCGAACACCGGGTCGACCGCGCCCACCGGGGCCGACGCGGCCGAGGGAACCCCCGGCGTCGACGTCTCGGGCCTTCCTTCCGGTTCACTGGAGAAGGCCGGCGTCACTTCGGCGTCGGGCTCGGCCCCGACGACGGACTGCTCGGCCGCCGGCACCGGCTTCCCGGAGAAGGCCGGATCACCGGAGAAGGCCGGATCACCGGAGAAGACGGGATCACCGGAGAAGGCCGGGTCGGCCACGCCCGCGACCCCGGCCGGGACCGAAGGGTCGGCCGGGGCGTCGCCCGCGGAGAACACCGGGTCGACGGCCGGGTCGGGGTGGACAGGCGACGGCCCGGGCGGCGTACCACCCGGGCCGGCCACGGCACCCGCCGTCGTCTCGTCGGAAGTCAACTGGTCAGTCCGCCACCGGCCGGATGACGATCCGGCGATTCGGCTCGACGCCCTCGGACTCGCTCTCCACGTCGCTCATGGCGTTGACCACGTCGTGCACGCACTTGCGCTCGAAGGCGGACATCGGCTCCAGGCGCACCGGCTCGCCGTGCTCCTTGACCTTCTCCACCGCGTTCTTGGCGACGGCGGCCAGCTCCTTGCGCCTGGCGGCGCGGTAGCCACCGACGTCGAGCAGCAGGCGGCTCGGCGAACCGGTCTGCCGGAACACCGCCAGCCGGGCCAGCTCCTGGAGCGCCTCCAGGGTGGCGCCGCGCTGGCCGACCAGGTTCTGCAGGCGTGCGCCGACCACCTCGACGACCGGGCGGCCGCCGGAGACCAGCTCGTCGATGTCGCCGTCGTAGTCGAGGATGTCGAGCAGGCCCTCGACGTAGTCGGCGGCGATCTCGCTCTGCCGGAACAGGTCGCTGTCGGCGGGGGCCTTCTTCTCCCGGGCCTCGGCCTGGGTCTCCTCGGCCTCCTCGGTGGCGGCGGCCGGCGCGGTCTCCTCGTCCAGGGACTGGTCGGCGCTGGGGATGCTGGTGTCGGTCACGGTCTCATCTCCGTACTCGCTCGGCCGGACCGTCGGGTCCGCTGGTCTCCCGGGGCCGGCGGGAGGTTCGCCGGTGCCCTCGGGCACGTCTGTACGGGCCAGTTTCGCCCGTGACCGCGCTCCGCGCGGCGGTTCCGGCCCGGCGCCGACCTCTCAGGTGGCAGCTCGGGGGCCGGAACGGGCCGCCACCGGGTCTCCGGCGGCGGCCCGGCGAGGTTCAGCCCTGTCGCTTGGCGGGCCGGCCGCCGCCCTTCTTCGGGTTGACCGGCTTTGCGCCGGGCTTCGGGCCGGCCACCTTGGGGGCGGCGGCCGGGGCCTTGACGGCCGGCTGGGCGGTCTTGCGGCCGAGCAGGCCACCGGTCCTGGCCGGCTGGGCGGTCTTGCCACCGGTGGCCTTCCCGGCGGTGCTGCCCTTCGGCGGCACCAGCGGCGGGAACTTCCGCAGCACCCACTGCTGCTGGCCGAGGGTGAAGAGGTTGTTGGTGACCCAGTAGATGATCACACCGATCGGGAAGATGGCGCCCGAGATGAGCAGCGAGAACGGGATGCCGTAGAGCATCAGCCGCTGCACCATGCGCTGCTGCGGGTCCTCCGCCCAACCGGTCTTGAGGATCATCTGCCGGCTGGTCAGGTAGGTGGTGGCGATCATGATGCAGACCAGCACGCCAGCGACGATCTTCACGGTGGTGAGGTTCGCGCCGAGCGACGCCATCTCGGCGGCCGTGGAGCCGAACTTTCCGGAGATCGGGGCGGAGAAGAGCTTCGCGTTCGAGGCGCTGTTGAACTGCTCGACGGTCCAGCCGTACAGGGTCTTGCCCTGGTTGTCGGGGTTGAGCCGCTTGAGCGTGTGGAACAGGCCGAGGAAGACCGGGATCTGGAGGAACATCGGAAGGCAGCCCATGAGCGGGTTGGCCTTTTCCTTCCGGTAGAGCTCCATCATCTCCTTCTGGAGCGTCTCCCGGTCACCCTTGTGCTTCTCCTGCAGCTCCTTGACCTTGGGCTGGAGCGCCTGCATGGCCCGCTGCGACTTGATCTGCTTGACGAAGACCGGGAACAGGATCACCCGGACCGTGACCACCAGGAAGATGATGGAGAGGATCCAGGCCCAGTTCGTGCCGATCACGGCGTCGACCGAGACCCCGATGGCGTCCCAGGCCGAGTGCCAGGTCAGCAGGATCCACGAGATCGCGTAGTAGATCCAGTCGAGACTAAACACTCAGGCTCCAGTCACGTCGGAACGGCGGCGGTCGCCCGGCTCCGGCACCGGGTCGTGTCCACCTGGGTGGAAGGGGTGGCAGCGCGACAGCCGCCGGACCGTCAGCCAGGATCCCCGCAGCGCACCGTGCCGGGACACCGCCTCGACGGCGTAGGCACTGCACGACGGGTAGAACCGGCAGCGGGCCGGCAGTGCCGGACTTATCCACCGACGGTACGCGATGATGGGCGCCAGCAGCATGCGGGCACCGGTGGTGGGCCGCGGCGCGGCAGTGTGTTCGGTCACCGGGACCGCCGACCCCGGGGGGAGCGCGCGGCGGCGAGGGCGGCGTCCAGGTCGGCCCCGAGCCGGGCGTACGACGCCTCGGCGGCCGGCGGCAGGGCGCGTACCACCAGGGTGCTGCCGGCGGGCAGGTCGGCCAGCCGCTCGCGGACCAGGTGGCGGAGCCGGCGGCGGACCTTGTTCCGGACCACGGCGTTGCCGACGGCCTTGGACACGACGAAGCCGGCGCGGCGGGGTGCGGAGGTCTCCGCACCGCTGCTCCGCGCCGGCTCCGGCGAGGTTGTCGCGGTGGGTCCGGTCTGCGCGGGGAGGGTCAGGTGCACCACGACGGCGCCACGGCCGACGCGTCGGCCACCCCGGACCGCTGCGGCGAAGTCGCTACTCCGCCGCAGTCGCTGCGCGGCGGCCAGCACGACTGCCCACGTCCCCGGACCGGACCGGTCGGCCTCAGGCCGACAGGCGGGCGCGGCCCTTGGCGCGACGGGTCGAGATGATGGCGCGGCCGGCACGGGTGCGCATGCGCAGCCGGAAGCCGTGGGTCTTCGCGCGCCGGCGGTTGTTCGGCTGGTAGGTGCGCTTGCTCACGTCAGGCTCTCCGTTGTCGTACGCCCCGCGCGGGGGATCGCCCGGGGTCGTGTGGTGGTCCAGGCCACCTCGGCGGTGGCCTCCGATCGGTGCTGCCCGGCGGCGCGGGACCTCGGCGATGCGGGGAAGCGACCGGGGACAGCAAGCACCCATCACCCTAGCAGAGGGCGAGAGAGCAGCCGCTCCAGCCTACGCAGGGGGGCAATGACCGTCAAACCTCACACCCCGGCCGCGACCAGCGTCGGAAGAGCGACCGAAGGGGCGGTTTTCACTGATGTTGACAAGGCTGCCCCGGTGTCGACGGTTGATGGCGCGGGGTCCGCGCTGTTAGCGTGCCCGATTGCGGTCAGCGTCGGGGGTCCGGAACGACGGCTCCAGGTCGCCGCGCGGCGTCAGACGCGCCGAGCTGGAGTGTCGGTTGTCGCTGAACGGCAGGACCGGACAAGGTAGTGAATCGTTCGGCACGGTGAACCCGCTTCAGCGCCTCCGGGAACCAGGGGGCAGGTCCGACCCGCGTCCGGTGGGCGGCCACAATCGGTCGGTACACACAGGCTGTGGATAACTTGTGGATGACGACCGGTCAGCCGTCCGGGCGGGCGTGAGGAGAGGCGAGGGGGTGGCACGACGGTGACCGGAGCGACCGACCTTGCCGCGGTGTGGACGGCGACGACCGACGAGCTCGCCGACGAGATCATCTCCGCGCAGCAGCGGGCGTACCTCCGGCTGACCCGGCTGCGGGCGATCGTCGAGGACACCGCGCTGCTCTCCGTGCCCGACGCGTTCACGCGGGACGTGATCGAGTCCCGCCTCCGCCCGGCCATCACCGAGGCGCTGAGCCGCCGGCTCGGCCGGCCCATCCAGGTCGCCGTCACCGTACGCGTCGCCGAGGACCCGAGGAGCCGCCCGGCCGGCACCGTCTACCGCAGCGGCCCGGAGCCCCTCGCCGAGCCCGACGGCCCCGGGGACCTGCTCGCCGGTTTCGACCAGCCCGGCCCGGCGGAGACCGCGCCCGGCTTCCCCGAGCTCGGCTTCCCCCCGGCCCGCCCGGAGGCACCGGCGTACGCCGAGCCGCGCCCGGAACCGCCCGCCGAGGAACCGGCCCCCCGGCAACGCACCGCCGACGGCGCCCGGCCGCAGCTCATCCCGGCCAGCCGGGACGGGCAGGACACGCTGTTCAGCACCGCCTTCGCCGAGCCGCTCCGCGCCGCCCCCGAGCGCCGCGCCTTCGACGATCGGCCCCGGGTCGAACCGCCCGCCCCCGACGCCGGCGGCTACGAGCCCCGCTACCGGGAGGCGCCCGGCCCGGCCGACGCCACGCCGCCGCGCGGCCTGCCCCGCGACGGCGCCACGGACAGCGGCCCCGGTCGCGGCGGCCCGGACCACCGCCCCGGCGGCCAGGCCGACCGGCGGATGCCCGGCGGGGAGAGCGGCAACCGGCTCAACCCGAAGTACATGTTCGAGACGTTCGTCATCGGCTCGTCCAACCGCTTCGCGCACGCGGCGAGCGTGGCGGTGGCCGAGTCGCCGGCGAAGGCGTACAACCCGCTCTTCATCTACGGCAGCTCCGGGCTGGGCAAGACCCACCTGCTGCACGCCATCGGGCACTACGCCACGACGCTGGGCAACGCCCGCTCGGTCCGGTACGTCTCGACCGAGGAGTTCACCAACGACTTCATCAACTCGCTGCGCGACGACAAGACCAGCGCGTTCCAGCGCCGCTACCGGGACGTGGACATCCTGCTGATCGACGACATCCAGTTCCTGGAGAACCGGGAGCGGACGCAGGAGGAGTTCTTCCACACCTTCAACACGCTGCACAACGCCAACAAGCAGATCGTGATCACCTCCGACCGCTCGCCCAAGCAGCTGGCGACGCTGGAGGACCGGCTGCGGACCCGGTTCGAGTGGGGCCTGCTCGCCGACATCCAGCCGCCGGACCTGGAGACGCGAATCGCGATCCTGCAGAAGAAGGCGGCGCAGGAGCGGCTGTTCGCCCCGCCGGACGTGCTGGAGTTCATCGCCTCCCGGGTGTCGAACTCGATCCGCGAACTCGAGGGCGCGCTGATCCGGGTCACCGCGTTCGCCAGCCTCACCCGCTCGTCGGTGGAGCTGTCGCTGGCCGAGGAGGTGCTGCGGGACTTCATCCCGGACGGCGCCGGCCCGGAGATCACCGCCGACCAGATCATGGTCTCCACCGCGGACTACTTCGGGGTGAGCCTGGAGGACCTGCGCGGCCACTCCCGGTCCCGGGTGCTGGTCAACGCCCGCCAGGTGGCCATGTACCTGTGCCGGGAGCTCACCGACCTGTCGCTGCCCCGGATCGGGCAGGCGTTCGGCGGCCGGGACCACACCACCGTCATGCACGCCGACCGGAAGATCCGCCAGCAGATGGCGGAGCGCCGCTCGCTCTACAACCAGATCGCCGAGCTCACCAACCGGATCAAGCAGACCACCTGACCCGTACGCCCGACGCGACGCCCGGCCGGCATCCACCGGCCGGGCTTTTTCGTGCCTGTGGAGACCCGTCGCTTGACCCTCGACCCGGTGCAGGGCCCACGATCGGAGTCGTGTTCATCCACACCTCGGCCCGGTTGTCCACATCCCCTGTTCCACAGACGGTGGAAAACCACGCTCGGTCCCGAGCCGGTTACCCACAGACTGTGGACAACCCCTGGGGACGATGCTGTGGACGCCTGGGGACGACGGGCGCGTCGTCCACCGACGACGGTCGGCCTGTGGGCGACCTGTTGAAGGTTCTGGGGATGACGAGGGTCGACGCCGTCGGCGGTGTCCACAACACTGGGGAGAAACCCGGTGGATTAGCGGTGGACAACCGGTGGACAGCCGTGGAAAACCCGGCGGCTGGCGACGGCTGTGGACCGCGACACGGGTTGTACCCCTGGTTCTCCACAGCGAAACCACCGGTGGATAACCTGTCTGACCTGCGCGGACGCCGGTTCTCCACAGTTTGCACAGGTGCGATGAAGACGATGAGTTATCTCTTCTAAACAACAAAAACCAATCATCACCGTTGGACTTCCTGTGGATCGGGCCGGAGCACTGCCGCCGGCAGTCGCCCGGGCATCTGGATCCACGGGGTCGGGCGCACAGCCGATGCCCACGCGCCCTAAGGTGCGATGGGTACCCGCACGGTCGGGCGGGACGGGTGGCAGCGGTCGGCATGAGAGAGTTGTCGCTGACGTCGACGCGGAGGCATTGATGAAGTTCCGAGTGGAGCGCGACGCGCTCGCCGAGGCGGTCGCGTGGACCGCCAAGAGCCTGCCCAACCGTCCTTCCGTACCGGTGCTGGCCGGGGTGATGCTCCGGGTCACCGACGGCAACCTCCAGGTCTCCGGCTTCGACTACGAGGTCTCCAGCCAGGTCACCGTCGAGGTGCAGGGTGACGCCGACGGCGCCGCCCTGGTCTCCGGCCGGCTGCTCGCCGAGATCACCAAGGCGCTCCCGGCCAAGCCGGTGGACATCGCCGCCGTCGGCGCGCACCTGGAACTGGTCTGCGGCAGCGCCCGGTTCACCCTGCCGACCATGCCGGTCGAGGACTATCCGACCCTGCCGGAGATGCCGGAGAGCGCCGGCACCGTCGACGCGGCCGCCTTCGCCGCCGCCGTCGCTCAGGTGGCCGTGGCCGCCGGCCGCGACGAGACGCTGCCGATGATGACCGGCGTCCGGATCGAGCTCTCCGGCAGCACGCTGGCCATGCTCGCCACCGACCGCTACCGCCTCGCCCTGCGCGAGATGGAGTGGAACCCGGACGACCCGGAGATCAGCCTCAACGCGCTGGTGCCCGCCCGGACGCTGCACGACACCGCCAAGGCCCTCGGCCCGCTCGGTGGCCACGTCACCATGGCGCTCTCCCAGGGCGGCGCCGGCGAGGGCATGATCGGCTTCTCCGGCGGCACCCGCCGGACCACCAGCCGGCTGCTCGACGGGGCCAACTACCCGCCGGTGCGCTCGCTCTTCCCGGCCAGCCACAACGCCGAGGCCCGGGTCCCGGTCGCCACGCTCATCGAGGTGGTCAAGCGGGTGGCGCTGGTCGCCGAGCGCACCACCCCGGTGCTGCTCAGCTTCAGCTCCGACGGCCTGGTGGTCGAGGCCGGCGGCACCGAGGAGGCCCGGGCCAGCGAGGCCATGGAGGCGACCTTCACCGGCGACCCGCTGACCATCGGCTTCAACCCGCAGTACCTGATCGACGGCCTGACCAACCTGGGCGCCCAGCACGCCCAGCTGGCGTTCGTCGACGCCTTCAAGCCCGCGGTGATTTCCCCCGCCGGCGAGGATGGCGAGGTCATCCCGGGGTACCGGTACCTCATCATGCCGATCCGCGTGTCCCGCTGATCGACGGCAGCACCACCCAGACGTACGGAGGTAGGAGCAGATGCAGCTCGGCCTGGTAGGACTCGGCCGGATGGGCGGCAACATGCGCGAGCGGTTGCGCGCCGCCGGTCACGAGGTGGTCGGCTACGACCGCAACGCGGAGCTGAGCGACGTCGCGAGCCTCGCGGAGCTGGCCGAGAAGCTGGAATCGCCGCGCGCGGTCTGGGTGATGGTCCCTGCCGGCGTCACCGACGCCACCATCGACGAGCTCGCCGGCGTCCTCGGCGAGGGCGACATCATCATCGACGGCGGGAACTCCCGGTTCAGCGACGACGCCCCGCGCGCCGAGCGCCTCAACGAGCAGGGCATCGGCTACATCGACGTCGGCGTCTCCGGCGGTGTCTGGGGCAAGCAGAACGGGTACGCCCTGATGGTCGGCGGCGCCCAGGAGCACGTCGGGCGGCTCATGCCGATCTTCGAGGCGCTCAAGCCCGCGGGCGAGTACGGCTTCGTGCACGCCGGCCCGGTCGGCGCCGGCCACTACGCCAAGATGGTGCACAACGGCATCGAGTACGGCCTGATGCACGCCTACGCCGAGGGCTACGAGCTGCTGGCCGCCTCCGAACTGGTGACCAACGTGCCGGGCGTCTTCAAGTCCTGGCGCGAGGGCACGGTGGTCCGGTCCTGGCTGCTCGACCTGCTGGACCGGGCGCTGGACGAGGATCCGGAGCTGGCCGAGCTGAGCGGCTACACCGAGGACACCGGCGAGGGCCGGTGGACGGTCGACGAGGCGGTCCGGCTCGCCGTGCCGCTGAACGTCATCACCGCCTCGCTGTTCGCCCGGTTCGCCTCCCGGCAGGACGACTCGCCCGCCATGAAGGCCGTCGCCGCGCTGCGCCAGCAGTTCGGCGGGCACGCCGTCCACAAGCGCTGACCGGTATCCACAGCCTGTGTACGTCCGCCGGCTCGAACTGGTCGACTTCCGCTCGTACGAGCGGGTCGGCGTCGACCTGGAGCCGGGCCCGAACGTGCTGGTCGGCGCGAACGGCGTCGGCAAGACCAACCTGGTCGAGGCGTTGGGCTACGTGGCGACCCTGGACTCGCACCGGGTCGCCACGGACGCCCCGCTGGTCCGGATGGGCGCCGCCTCGGCGGTGATCCGCTGCGCGGTGGTGCACGAGGGCCGGGAACTCCTGGTCGAGCTGGAGATCGTTCCGGGCAAGGCCAACCGGGCCCGGCTGGGCCGCTCCCCGGCCCGCCGCGCCCGGGACGTGCTGGGCGCGCTCCGGCTGGTGCTCTTCGCCCCGGAGGACCTGGAACTGGTCCGCGGCGATCCGGCCGAGCGCCGCCGCTACCTGGACGACCTGCTGGTCACCCGCCAGCCCCGGTACGCGGGGGTGCGCGCCGACTACGAGCGGGTGGTCAAGCAGCGCAACGCGCTGCTGCGGACGGCGTACCTGGCCCGGAAGACGGGCGGCTCGCGTGGTGGGGACCTGTCCACCCTCGCCGTCTGGGACACCCACCTTGCGCAGCACGGCGCGGAGCTGCTCGCCGGCCGGCTGGAGCTGGTCGCCGCGCTGACCCCGCACGTGGCCAAGGCGTACGACGCGGTGGCGGCGGGCAGGGGGGCGGCGGGGATCGCGTACCGGCCGTCGGTGGAACTGCCCGAGTCGACCACGGACCGGGCGGCGCTGGCCGAGGCGCTCGGCGCCGCGCTGACCGCGAACCGGTCGGCGGAGGTCGAGCGGGGCACCACGCTGGTCGGCCCGCACCGGGACGACCTGGCGCTCACCCTCGGCCCGCTGCCCGCCAAGGGGTACGCCAGCCACGGCGAGTCCTGGTCGTACGCGCTGGCGCTGCGGCTGGCCGGCTACGACCTGCTGCGCGCCGACGGGATCGAGCCGGTGCTGGTGCTGGACGACGTCTTCGCGGAGCTGGACGCCGGCCGGCGGGAGCGGCTGGCCGAGCTGGTCGGCGGCGCGAGTCAGCTCCTGGTGACCTGCGCGGTGGACGACGACGTGCCGGCGACCCTGCGGGGCACCCGGTACGCGGTGGGCGAGGGGACGGTACGCCGTGTCGGATGAGGTGGAGCTCCCGCCCGCCCGGCTGGGGCCGGGACGCGGTGGGCTTACCCCTGAGGGGCCGGAAGCGAAGCCGGGCGGCGAGGCCGCCGCGGACCTGCCGGAGGGCGCGTCCGGGCCGGAGCTGGCCCGGGCGGTGCTGGACGCGGCGAAGGCCCGCCGGCAGGCGGCCGCGGGCACCCGGCGGCGTAGCGCGGTCCGTGGCGACGGCGAGAAGCGGCTGCGCGGCTACTCCGGCCCGGGGCCGGACCCGCGCGACCCGCAGCCGCTCGGCGCGGTGCTGGACAAGCTGGTCAAGGCGCGTGGCTGGCAGCAGCCGGCGGCCGAGGCGACGGTGTTCGGCGCCTGGGAGCGGGTGGTCGGGCCGGAGGTGGCGCAGCACAGCCGCCCGGTGAAGCTGGAGAACGGCGAGCTGACCGTGGAGGCCCGCTCGACGGCCTGGGCCACCCAGTTGCGGCTGCTCGCCGGCTCGCTGCTCCAACAGATCGCCCGCGAGGTGGGCCACAACGTGGTGCGCAAGCTGCACATCCACGGCCCGGCCGCGCCGTCCTGGTCGCGCGGCCCGCGCCGGGTGCGGGGGCGCGGCCCCCGCGACACCTACGGCTGACCGTCACCCCTCGGTGCGGCGGGCCTCCCGCCGGGCGCGCTTGAGCTCGCGCTGCTCGCGGCTCCACTGCTTGCGCCGCTCCAGGTCCTGCTTCCAGGCCTCGCGGGCCAGCCGCGAGCCGCCCTGGACCGCGCCCTGCACCTGGGAGGGGCCGGCCAGGTTGCGGAACACCCAGCCCATCAGGCGGCCGCCCTTGCCGGAAGCGTCGCCCACCTGCTCCTCGCCGCTCATCCGCCTGACCTCTCCCTCACCGACCATGCATGATTGGTACGCCAATAATTGGTACACCAATCGTTGCTACGATCGCAACGACGACGAGGAGGACAAGCGTGGCCGACCAGCTCGAGGGCGACCCCCTGGCGCTGGAGCAGCAGGTGTGCTTCGCGCTCTCCGTCGCCGCGCGCGGCGTCGTCGCGGTCTACCGCCCGCTGCTGGAGCCGATGGGGCTCACCCATCCGCAATATCTGGTCATGCTGGCGCTCTGGCAGCACGCGCCGCTGTCCGTGCGGGAGTTGAGCCGGCTGCTCCAGCTCGATCCGGGCACCCTGTCACCGCTGCTCAAGCGGCTCGAAGCCGCCGGCTACGTGCGGCGGGAGCGGGACGCGTCGGACGAGCGCAGCCTGGCCGTCTCGCTCACCGCCAGCGGCCAGGCCCTCCGGGCGCAGGCCGAGCGGATCCCGCCCGCGATCGTGCAGCGGCTCGGCCTGCCGCTGGCGGACCTGCGGCACCTGCACACGGTGCTGACCGAGGTGATCGCGGCGGCCAACCGGGCCGCGACGGCCGAGCCGGGCGCCGCCGGGCAGCCCGGTCAGGCGTCGGCGTAGACCGCGAAGCCGCGCTCGGCGCAGCGCCGGTAGAAGGCGGCGAGCACGCTCAGCTCGGCGCAGGTGAAGTTCCACTGCGGCGGCTCGCCGCTCTCGTCGCGCAGCTTGTCCAGCCGGCTGTCCAGCCAGCGGAGCTGCTGCTCGGCCAGGCGCCCGTCGCCGAGCAGCGACCGCAGCACCTCGCTCACCGACTCGAACGTGACGGCCTCGCCGAACGGGCGGTGCCGGGCCACGAACTTCTCCACGCCCTCGGCGATCCAGGAGCAGCCGTCCGGGTCGATCACCGGGTCCTCGTCCTCGGCCGAGTTCTCCGTGGCGTAGAGCACATTCTCCAGGCCGAGGATGAGGTCGACCAGCTCCGTGTACGCGGTGGCGCGCACCGTGCCCGTCTTCGCGATCAGCTCGGCGAGCGCGGCGGTCGGCGCCGAGATGCGTGGCATGTCCACGATCTCGCCGAAGTCGACGAACTCGGCCGGCGCGACCGGATCGTAGAAGCGGCCGGTCCGCGGCCAGTGCACCGCGACGTTGTCCAGCCCCATCTGGCGTCACCTCTCAGCAAGCACGTTGTCCGACCGATCGGGTCGATCGTCCCGGTTCCGGCCGCGAAAGATCAAGACCGCAGGTGGCGGCGCCGCAAAAGGTACGGCACGGCAGGTCTCACCGCGACCCCCGGTCGGTCACCCGCCGGTACCGATCCGGTGGCGGTCGCGCCCTCGATCAGGGCCTCGCGTGTAGGGGGAGTCGCGGACAGCGGGGTTCGGCCCCCTACGGCAATCTCAGCCGCCCCGCAGGGGGTGCCGAGTGGCGGTTTGGTCGGCTGCGCAGAGTAAGATTGACGGCGAGACGAAAGACCCGACACGGAGCGGCGGACAAGGGCCCCAGGGCCCTTGATCATTGTCCCGCATCGGGTCGAGCCGATCGCGATCCGCGGGCAACCGCGGCGACCGGCGTACGCGATCCGTGACCTGGAGATCCGGGGACCGGTCCGTGCGCGCCGACGTCGTGTCCTGTCCGCCGAACCCGCGCCCCCCGCGCCCTGGCGCGGCGGGTGCGAGAAAGTGGCCGAGGGTGGCAGCGGAGGACAACAAGAAGTACGGCGCCGAGTCGATCACCGTTCTCGAGGGCCTGGAGGCGGTCCGGAAGCGGCCCGGTATGTACATCGGGTCCACCGGTGAACGCGGCCTGCACCACCTCGTGTGGGAGGTCGTCGACAACGCGGTGGACGAGGCGCTGGCCGGCTTCTGCGACACCATCGACGTGGTGCTGCTGGCCGACGGTGGCGTTCGGGTCACCGACAACGGCCGCGGCTTCCCGGTCGACCTCCACCCCAAGCTGAAGAAGCCGGGTGTCGAGGTCGCGCTGACCGTGCTGCACGCGGGCGGCAAGTTCGACGGCAAGGCGTACGCGGTCTCCGGCGGCCTGCACGGCGTCGGCGTCTCGGTGGTGAACGCGCTGTCCACCAAGATGGCCGTGGAGATCCACAAGGACGGCTTCGTCTGGCGGCAGGAGTACCACCACTCCAAGCCGACCCCGCTGGAGAAGGGCGAGCCGACCGACCGCACCGGCTCGGCGGTCTCCTTCTGGCCCGACGCCGACGTCTTCGAGACCGTCGACTTCGACTTCCAGACCATCTACCGGCGACTCCAGGAGATGGCCTTCCTCACCCGCGGCCTCACCATCCACCTGCTCGACGAGCGGGTCGCCGAGACCGAGGAGGGCAAGCCCCGCGAGGTGACCTTCCACTACGAGGGCGGCATCGCCGACTTTGTCCGGCACCTCAACGCCTCCAAGAACCCGATCCACAAGACGGTGGTCGAGTTCGGCGCCGAGGAGGAGGGCATGTCGGTCGAGATCGCCATGCAGTGGAACGAGTCCTACGGCGAGTCGGTCTACACCTTCGCCAACAACATCAACACCCACGAGGGCGGCACCCACGAGGAGGGCTTCCGGGCCGCGCTGACCAGCGTGGTCAATCGCTACGGCGCGGACAAGAAGCTGCTCAAGGGCGACGAGAAGCTCTCCGGCGAGGACATCCGCGAGGGCCTGGCCGCGATCATCTCGGTCAAGCTGACCAACCCGCAGTTCGAGGGCCAGACGAAGACCAAGCTGGGCAACACTCCGGTGAAGAGCTTCGTGCAGCGGGTCTGCAACGACCGGCTGGTCGACTGGTTCGACCGGAACCCGGCCGAGGCGAAGACCATCATCCAGAAGGCGTCGCAGGCGGCGCGGGCCCGGATCGCCGCCCAGCAGGCGCGCAAGCTGGCCCGGCGCAAGTCGCTGCTGGAGTCCGGCTCGATGCCGGGCAAGCTGGCCGACTGCCAGTCCACCGACCCGCGCGAGTCCGAGGTGTTCATCGTCGAGGGTGACTCGGCGGGCGGCTCGGCCAAGCAGGGGCGCGACCCGCGTACCCAGGCGATCCTGCCGATCCGCGGCAAGATCCTGAACGTGGAGAAGGCCCGGATCGACCGGGTGCTCAAGAACAACGAGGTCCAGGCGCTCATCACCGCGCTGGGCACCGGCATCCACGACGACTTCGACATCGAGAAGCTGCGCTACCACAAGATCGTGCTGATGGCCGACGCCGACGTCGACGGCCAGCACATCCAGACGCTGCTGCTCACCCTGCTCTTCCGCTTCATGCGGCCTTTGGTCGAGCTGGGCCACGTCTACCTGGCGGCCCCGCCGCTCTACAAGATCAAGTGGAACAAGAAGGGCGACGACGCGCAGTACGCGTACTCGGACCGCGAGCGGGACGGGCTGATCGCGCTGCGCCAGCAGAAGAAGCCCAACGCCCGGCCGGACGACATCCAGCGGTTCAAGGGCCTCGGCGAGATGAACTATCCCGAGCTGTGGGAGACCACGATGAACCCGGCCACCCGCACCCTGCGCCAGGTGACTCTCGACGACGCCGCAACCGCCGACGAGCTGTTCAGCGTGTTGATGGGTGAGGACGTCGAGGCGCGCCGGTCGTTCATCCAGCGCAACGCCAAGGACGTGCGGTTCCTGGACATCTGACGGGCTGGGCCGGGTCGGCCGGAGATCCACCGGCCGACCCGGCGGTCCACAGAGTTATCCACAGCCTGGCCGGTTTCCACAGCCGTTATCCACAGCACGAAAACGACTCTGAGTCTGATAAGGGTTAACAGTGACCGATACTCCCGAGTCCACGCCGAACGAGCCGGAGACCCCGGAGACACTGGCCGCGGTCGTCGCGCACGACCGCATCGAGCCGGTCGGCCTCGAGGTCGAGATGCAGCGCTCGTACCTCGACTACGCGATGAGCGTGATCGTCGGGCGGGCCCTGCCGGACGTCCGGGACGGGCTCAAGCCGGTCCACCGCAAGATCCTCTACGCCATGTTCGACTCCGGCTACCGGCCAGACCGCGGCTACGTGAAGTGCTCCCGCGTCGTCGGTGACGTGATGGGCCAGTTCCACCCGCACGGCGACTCGGCCATCTACGACGCGCTGGTCCGGATGGCGCAGCCCTGGTCGCTGCGCTACCCGCTGGTCGACGGCAACGGCAACTTCGGCTCGCCGGGCAACGACCCGGCCGCGGCCATGCGGTACACCGAGTGCAAGCTCGACCCGCTGGCCATGGAGATGCTCCGGGACATCGACGAGGACACCGTCGACCTCCAGGACAACTACGACGGCCGGGCCAAGGAGCCCACCATCCTGCCGTCCCGCATCCCCAACCTGCTGATCAACGGCTCCGAGGGCATCGCGGTCGGCATGGCCACCAAGATCCCGCCGCACAACCTGCGCGAGATCGGCGCGGCCGTGCAGTGGTGCCTGGAGAACCCGGAGGCCGACGAGGCCACCACCCTCGAGGCGCTGCTGGAGATCGTCAAGGGCCCGGACTTCCCGACCCACGGCCTGATCGTCGGCCAGGCCGGCATCCAGGACGCCTACCGGACCGGGCGCGGCTCGATCCGGATGCGCGCCGTGGTCGAGGTCGAGGAGGACAAGCGCGGCCGGCCTGCGCTGGTGGTCAGCGAGCTGCCCTACCAGGTCAACCCGGACAACCTGGCCGAGCGGATCGCCGAGCTGATCAAGGAGGGCAAGCTCGCCGGGATCGCCGACATCCGCGACGAGTCCTCCGGGCGCACCGGCATGCGGATCGTGCTCGTGCTCAAGCGCGACGCGGTCGCCAAGGTGGTGCTGAACAACCTCTACAAGCACACCCAGCTCCAGGAGACCTTCGGCGCCAACATGCTGGCGCTGGTCGACGGCGTGCCGCGCACGCTCAACCTGGCCCAGTTCATCCGCTACTACGTCGAGCACCAGATCGAGGTCATCCGCCGGCGGACCGCGTTCCGGCTGCGCAAGGCCGAGGAGCGGGCGCACATCCTGCGCGGTCTGGCCAAGGCGCTGGACGCGCTCGACGAGGTGATCGCCCTGATCCGGCGCTCGCCCACGGTCGAGGACGCCCGCCAGGGCCTGATCCGGCTGCTGGAGATCGACGAGGTCCAGGCGACCGCGATCCTCGACATGCAGCTGCGCCGGCTGGCCGCCCTGGAGCGGCAGCGGATCCTGGACGACCTGGCCAAGCTCGAGGTGGAGATCGCCGACCTCAAGGACATCCTGGCCAAGCCGGAGCGGCAGCGGCGGATCGTCTCCGAGGAGCTGGGCGAGATCGTCGCCAAGTGGGGCGACGAGCGGCGCACCAAGATCGTGCCGTTCGACGGCGAGGTCTCGATGGAGGACCTCATCGCCCGCGAGGACGTGGTCGTCACGATCACCCGCACCGGCTACGCCAAGCGCACCAAGGTCGACCTCTACCGCTCGCAGCGGCGGGGCGGCAAGGGCGTCAGCGGGGCGACGCTGCGGCAGGACGACATCGTCAGCCACTTCTTCGTATGCTCCACCCACGACTGGATTCTGTTCTTCACGAACAAGGGCCGGGTCTACCGGGCCAAGGCCTACGAGCTTCCCGAAGCCAGTAGGGTGGCCAAGGGCCAGCACGTGGCCAACCTGCTCGCCTTCCAAGCGGACGAGCAGATCGCGCAGATCATCGAAATCCCGAACTACCAGGTGGCCCCCTACCTGGTACTGGCCACGAAGAACGGCCTGGTGAAGAAGACGCGGCTCGAGGAGTTCGACTCCAACCGTTCCGGCGGAGTCATCGCGATCAACCTGCGCGATGAGGACGAGCTGGTCGGTGCTGCCCTCGTCGCCCCGACCGACGACCTGCTGCTGGTCTCCAAGAACGCACAGGCCATCCGCTTCAACGCCAGCGACGAGGCGCTGCGTCCGATGGGGCGGGCCACCTCGGGTGTGATCGGCATGCGGTTCAGCGAGGAGGATGTCCTGCTGGCGATGGAGGTCGTCCGCGAGGGCATGGAAATGGACGTGCTGGTCGCGACGAACGGGGGATACGCGAAACGTACCCCGATCGAGGAATACCCGGTCCAGGGCCGGGGAGGTAAGGGCGTGCTGACTGCGAAGATCACCGAGCGACGCGGTGGTCTGGTCGGCGCGGTGGTGATCAGTCCGGACGACGAGCTGTTCGCCATCACCAGCAACGGCGGCGTCATCCGGACTCCGGTGAAGCCTGTACGCCGTACGCGGGACCGGAACACAATGGGGGTCAAGCTGATGGACCTCCCGGACGGCGTGACTATCGTGGCGATTGCTCGCAATGCCGACGAGCCTGACGAACAGGACTAGTTGATGACGGAGACACAGGCGAAGTCGGGGAACAAGGGGACCTCGGCCAACCCGGTCGACGAGGAGGCCGCCCAGGGCGGTACACCAGCGACCGGCCGGCGCGGAGCGAGCAGCGCCAGCGCGGCCACGCCGGCGCAGGCCAGCCCGAAGAGCAGGTACGACAGCCAGTTGAGCGCGGAGATGTGCGC